>NZ_JBRKNU010000003.1:0-233154 GCF_053010225.1 Streptococcus sp. Z556 | reverse complement strand
TCTCGTCTCGTGTTATCTCTGACGAACAAACTCAGCCTGTCAACCAGATTGTATTAGTTGGAACCAAGCCACTAACTCGTAGAGTTCAGCGAACTATTGAACTTTCTATCCCTTATGGTATTCAATCTATTTATGATGATACATTAGCCAATGGAACAAAAATGATTGTAGCCTCAGGAAAAGCTGGCCTTCGTACAATCATTATCGAAGAAGTTTATGATGATAAAGGACAGATCATTTCTACCGACATTCTCTCTTCTACAGTTACAATTACACCTACAGATGAAATTGTAAGAGTAGGAACAGCTGCTACTACTGCAACCACTCCAAATAATACTGACAAATTAAGTCAAGATAGTCAACAAAACCATGCAAATACTGAGCAATCTACTGTTGATAATACCAAAGTATTACCAAATACAGGAACAGAAAATAATCACTCTGTAGCAGTAACTGGTGCTCTAGCTCTATTTGCAGCCTTAGGTCTTACACTATTCAAACGTAAAGAAGAAGATAACGACTAAAGTATATGTCATTTACTCTTCAAGCTAGATAGTATATTTAAAAAAAGGATTGAAGTCTATATTTTGTAGAATTCAATCCTTTTTAGTCAATTCTATGACACCAGCAGTAAGGCAGAAAAAGCCATATTTTATATAGAAGTAATTTGTCTCTTCTCTCTGAGAATAAAAACTATAATATTCCTTGTTTTAAAATTATCAAAACCTCAGTAACAAAAAAACTAGCCATATGGCTAGTTTTCTTTATACTATCTTAGCTCAATGCATCATCCATTGAAAGAACTTCGTGGAAGACACGTTGTGTCAATTCAGTTTTTTGTTCTGGAGTGAGGTATTTAGTGTTTACACAGTATCCAGAGATACGAACGATAACATCTTCACCTGACATAATCTTTTCGTAAACATCGTTCAAGTCCATAACGTTCAAGTTAACGTGTTGTCCACCGTTTTCGAAGTAACCATCAAGGATTGTTACCAAGTTATCCACTTGTTCGTCACGAGTCTTACCAAGAGCACGAGGTGAAACTTGAGTTGTCAATGAAATACCGTCAGCTGCGTAACCAAAGTCAAGGCTAGCAAGTGAGTTCAAGTTTTGCAACCATCCACCTTTAGCTTTGTTAGATGGGTTAGCACCTGGTGAGAAGAATTCAAGTTTAGACAAGTTCACAGAACCATCTTCGTTGAGGTATACACCTTTGTGGACTGGTGAGTTACCAGTTTGTTTAGAGTAAGCAACGTTAGATGTGATAGTCAAGAGTGATACTGTAGCTTCAGCGTCTTTGTAAAGCTTGTGGCTACGTAGACGAGTTGTGTAAGCTTCGATCAACCATTCTGCCAATTCGTTTGAACGAGGGTCATCTTCACCCCAACGTGGGTATTCACCGATTGTTTCATAATCGTAGATATAGCCATTTTCATCACGGATTGGTTTAACTGTAGCGTACTTGATAGCTGACAATGTATCAACTGTGTTAGCAAATCCACAGATACCGAATCCCATGTTAGCGCGTTGTTTAGTTGGCAAGAAGGCCATTTGAACAGCTTCGTAGTTGTACTTGTCAGTCATGTAGTGGATGATGTTCAAAGCATCTACGTAAGTGTCAGTCAACCAGTCAAGAGATTTTTCGAAGTTGGCTTTAACTGATTCGAATTCAAGAACTTCGTCACGGATAGGATCGATGTCAAATACCTTGTAGTCTTTGTGAACATCGTCGTAACCACCGTTCAAACCAGTAAGAAGGGCTTTAAGAACGTTTACACGAGCACCGAAGTACTGGATGTTGTGACGTTGATCTTCGTTTTCTGGGTCAAGTGGTGACACACAGCATGAGATACAGCTCATTTCACCATATCCGTCTTTAGCCATTGTTGTTACACCTTCGTATTGGATAGAAGAGTGTTTGTGGCTCATGTGCATACAGTAGCGACGGAAGTTGTAAGGCAATTTGTCAGTCCAAAGAACTGTCAAGTTTGGTTCTGGTGAGTTACCGATGTTGTCAAGAGTGTTCAAGAAACGGTAGTCCATCTTAGTAACACGGTGACGACCGTCGTTACCCATACCAGCCATAGAAGTTGTGATGAAGGTTGGGTCACCTGAGTACAATTGGTCATAAGCTTTTGTACGAGCAAATTTAACTGTACGAAGTTTCATAACGAAATCATCAACAAACTCTTGGATTTCTGATTCAGTAAATGTACCACGAGCAAGGTCACGTTCTGCAAAGATGTCCAATACGATTGGCACACGACCTAGAGATGTAGCGGCACCATTAATCACACGGCAGACAGCCATGAAAGCGATGTTAACCCATTGGATTGCTTCTTTCACGTTCATCGCTGGTTTGCGAACATCAACCCCGTAAAGGTCACCCAAGCGAACAACTTGTTGCAATGCTTGGTATTGAAGGTTGATTTCTTCACGAAGACGAATTGTTTCTTCATCGATTTCTTCGATTGAGTTCCAATCGTTTACCTTTTCTTGCATCAAGTAGTCTGCACCATAAAGAGCAAGACGTGCGTAAACACCGATGATACGTCCACGTGAGTATGCATCTGGAAGTCCAGTTACAGTGTGAGCGTGGCGAGCACGACGGATGTTTGAAGTGTAGGCACGGAAGATACCGTCGTTAACTGTTGTTACATATTTAGTGAAGATTTCGTGAACAGCTGGATCTGGTTCGTATCCATTTTCTTTCAAAGTAGTTTCAGCCATACGGATACCACCTCTTGGCATGAAGTTCAATTTGAAGAGTTCATCGTTTTGGATACCGAAGATAACTTCGTTTTCTTTGTCGATAAATCCGGCAGGAATATCAGCAATAGATGTTGGACGAGTGTCCATTGGGAAACGAGTTTCTTCGTAGTGAGCCTTAGTTTCTTCTACAATTTTTTTGATGTGAAGTGAACGTTCTGTTGGTCCAGCAAGGAAGCTTTCATCACCATCATAAGGTGTGTAGTTAGCTTGAACGAAGCGAGAAACGCTTGCTTTTTCTTTCCAATCTACGCCTTTGAAGCCTTCCCAAGCTTTATCAAAAATGTCTTGTGCTTCAACAACTGTCTTAACAACCATGTTAATGTCCTCATTTTTCTTTCTAGTAACAGCCATCTGTTACATTCATGAGACAAGTATACCACACAGTAACCGATTTCAACAAGCGAAATCCGGCTTTTTTGTTACTTTCTTTTCTAATACAGTCTATTTTGGGACACAATCTGTATTATATTTTTGAAAGCAGGATTACTCTTTTCCATTTTTTCAGAAAAAAAGGTATAATGAATAGAAAATGACACTAGAAAGGAGCAGAAATGCTCATATTTCCATTGATTAATGATCTGTCAAGAAAAATCATCCACATCGACATGGATGCCTTTTTAGCTGCGGTGGAAATACGAGACAATCCTAAATTAAAAGGAAAACCTGTCATCATTGGAAGTGACCCTAGACAAACTGGCGGACGAGGAGTTGTTTCTACTTGTAGTTACGAGGCACGAGCCTTTGGTATTCACTCTGCCATGAGTTCTAAAGAAGCTTATGAGCGTTGCCCCCAAGCCGTCTTTATCTCCGGGAATTATGAAAAGTATAAGGCAGTTGGACTTGAGATTCGAGCTATTTTTAAACGGTACACTGATTTGATTGAACCCATGAGTATCGACGAAGCCTACTTGGATGTGACAGAAAATAAACTCGGTATCAAGTCAGCTGTTAAAATAGCTCGCCTCATCCAACAAGATATCTGGCAGGAACTGCACCTGACTGCTTCTGCTGGGATTTCCTACAATAAATTTCTAGCTAAAATGGCTAGTGATTATCAAAAGCCACATGGTTTAACAGTCATCCTCCCAGATCAAGCCCAAGACTTCCTCAAACAAATGGACATTGCTAAATTTCATGGTGTGGGCAAAAAAACAGTTGAACGCCTTCATGAAATGGGCATTTATACTGGCGCAGACTTATTGGATGTCTCTGAAGTCACTTTAATCGATCGGTTTGGCAGACTCGGTTTTGATCTTTATCGAAAGGCTCGTGGTATTCACAATTCTCCAGTCAAGTCCAATCGCATCCGCAAATCAATCGGGAAGGAGAAAACCTATGGTAAAATTCTCCAGGATGAAGAAGATATCAAAAAAGAGCTGACTCTTCTCTCTGAAAAAGTAGCTCACAATCTCAGCAAGCAGGACAAAGCTGGAAAAATCATTATCCTAAAGATTCGTTACACCGACTTCTCCACCCTGACTAGACGAAAAAGCCTCCCACAAGCTACACAGAACGCTAGCCAAATTGCGCAAACCGCCCTTCAACTCTACGAAGAGCTAGCTGAAAAAGAAAAAGGTATCCGTTTACTAGGAATTACGGTGACAGGATTTTAAATCCTTGAGGGGATTCATTGGTTTAAATCAAATGAGGTTGGAACAAAAGTATTTCAGCCTCTTTCTGTTTTAAAAATAATTCTTAAATCGTGATAGCTAACCACTAAGACAGTCTGAGGTACTATCTTAAATTGCTGACCAACATTCAGCAGGCTGTATCAGTATTATTCCCCTTTTAGACTCTAATAATTCCTAATTCAAGA
Source organism: Streptococcus sp. Z556 (assembly GCF_053010225.1). NCBI lineage: Bacteria > Bacillati > Bacillota > Bacilli > Lactobacillales > Streptococcaceae > Streptococcus > Streptococcus sp. Z556. Next base: position 228,563 of record NZ_JBRKNU010000003.1, on the reverse strand, counting down.
AAGTCTCTTCCTCTTATTCCCTCTCTCTTTTATTAGAAAACTGAATGCTTTTAGGAGTTATAGTTTAGTTTGATGTCCTACCGCATTTGTACTAGGATATATACTAGAATTTTCAAGTAATATTTCCAAACTACAATATTTTTTGACAATTTATTAATGAAAAAGGGCAGTTGGTTTTAATTAAGTATTAACTCCAACACTTAAAACTAAAAATGTGAGATAGATTTCAAATAGTTTCTAGTAAAAAAAAGTTTTTATCATAAGTGGTAGGTGTTGACACCTTCATTTTTATTTGTTAAACTAGAAAATATAAAAAAATACCGTCTGGTCGGTTTTTAAAAGAAAGGACTTAACATGAAAAAAACTATGCTAGAAAAAACAATCGATTCTATTGGAAAACAAAATCAACGAGTACGTCAACAACAAATACGTCATCACGAAGTCATTAAAAAGCAAATAAAACTGCAAAAAAAACTGTTTGATCGATTCACACAAGGAGAGAGCGGTATCCGACATTCTCGTTTGGGAGTGAAATGTGGGTATGCTACAATCACTGGTGGGCTCATCACTACTTTGTTTAGTCCTTGGAATGGTTTAGGAATAATGGCCATCGGTGGGATTTCAGTTCTCTCAAACTTGTATCAGATCAAACGTATAGAAGCAAAATTAAAAAAGTAGAGTGATTTTCTTAAGAAGGAGGCTTGTTAGACGCTCAAATATTACCTTTTCTTCTTTTTTTGATAAAATAAATCTAATATAACAGAGAGAAGGAACTCAATGGTCGCAAAAACAGAAAAATCTCAAGCAATGATTGAAAAAATTTTATCAACAGCTTCACAGCTTTTTATTCACAACGGCTATGAAAAAACAAGTATACAAAACATAGCACAAACAGCTAGTATTTCAAAAGGAGCCATTTATCACCATTTTCAATCAAAAGATGAAATTCTTTTTGCAGTTTTAAAACAGCGTTATCAATTGATGGAAAAGGAATTGCTAGACTGGCTTGAATCCACCAGTCATTTAACTGGAAGAGAACAGCTCAAAGAAATCTTTCAGTTTAGTTTAAAAAGTCAGAAAACTAACTACGAAATGTTGAATCACGCGCCTCTTGATGCAGAGTTCATGCTGACTATTATCCGTTACAATCTGCGTATAGGAACTCCCCTTATTGCAGATATTATAAAAAAAGGGATAGAAGATCAGTCCATTCAACCCATCCCCTTCCCTAATGAAGTAGCCGAGACAATCTTGCTTTTGACTAACTTTTGGGTAGAAGGAAGTATTTTTGAAAATTCTTCCGAAAAAATTGTAGATCGGATCTATTTTTTACAATTTATGCTTCAATCCATCGGCTTAGATATTTTTGATGAATCTTTGATCCAAGAAATTTTAAGTCAATCAAATTAAATACAATCTTTTCGTTTACTTTTAAAACCGTAGACAAACGTCGGGCAAGGCGACATAATAAGGTAATATAAAATAAACTAAACGATTATAAAAAATAGGATAGTTCCCCAAATGTTTTTTTGGCGAACTATCCTATTTTATTCTAATTTCAACTTATACAAACAAACGTACAAAACTATAGAGCAACAAGACACTACCGAGTACGATACGGTATTTCCCAAAGAGTGTAAAGTCGTGTTTTTTCACATAACTGGTCAAGAAACGAATAGCAACCATGCTGACCGCAAAGGCTACTCCCATGGCTACAAGAAGCAAGAATAGTTGACCAAAACTCAAGAGCTGACCTGCTTTAATAAATTTGAAAATCTTTAAAGCACTGGCTCCGAACATAACAGGAATTCCGAGATAGAAGGTAAACTCTGTTACGACAGAGCGACTTGTTCCATTCAACAAACCTCCAACGATAGTCGCACCTGAACGGCTTGTCCCTGGGAAAAGGGCAAGGACTTGGAAGAGTCCAATGTAAAGAGCTGTTTTATAAGGCAACTTGTCTAACTCTGTTACTGTTGGTTCAATAGCTTGCGCCTTATTTCGTTTTTCAAGATAGATAAAGGCAACCCCATAGATAATCAACATGATCGCAACTGAAACCATGTTATGGAAGTTGGCATCAAACCAATCATCCAGTTTAAAGACCAATAGCAACGGCAAGGTCGCAACGAAAACTTTTGACCACAATTGCCAAGTTCTACGAACTTCGACTTTAGTTTTACCAGGTTTGAAGGGATTGAGCTTGTTAAAGTAGATGACCACAACTGCTAAAATAGCACCGAGCTGAATGACAACATTAAACATAGACATGAAGGCTTCATTTTGGTCCTTGTATTGTACAAACTCTTCAACCAAAATCAAGTGTCCAGTACTTGAAATGGGCAACCATTCTGTAATTCCTTCAACAATCCCAAAAAAGATTGACTTCAAAATTTCAATAAAATACATACATTACTCCTTTTTCTGTCCTCTATTATAGCATAATTTCGGATGTTGCGATAGATTTTTTAGAAGGCGCCGATGCTACCACCGCCTCCGCCTCCTGAGAATCCTCCACCCGAACTTCCGCTTCCAGAAGATACCGAGTAGTTGCTAGCTGTATTAGCGACAGCTGTGTATTGCTTGATTTGTGCAGTTGAGGCATGGAACTGTGTATGCCAACCGTAGGCTATATACAGATTCAAATCTGGATTTTCTAGCTGAATATGACGTACTTTCATTAACTTGCTCACCTTCTTGGCATAACCAAAGAGAGTCGCATAGACTAGTAGACGATTCCAAAGGACGATGCTCTCTAGCTCGGCCTGATCCAGATGAGCGATGTCGCGAAGCATATTTTCAAAACTAGTCCAGAGATAGAAGATTTCCGCTCCTTCCTCTGTTAGAACTCCATCACGATAGGCTCCTCGCATCGCAAAATGAACCCAGAAACTTGCTGCCAGCCCTGTCAACCCCAAGAGAAGGAAAGGAATTGAGAAGAAACCGTGAGTCCGCCAACTATAGTAAAAGAAAAGTAGGCCACCTAGAGCCGTTATAGCTGAACAGACCCGCATCCCAAGAGCAAGACGGCGTTCCTCACTTGTCAAGGGACGATAATAGCTTGGAATACGAAGTACATGGACCTTATCCTTGACACAAGACTGAATGCGTTGAAGTCTTCTTTCAAAGGAACGCTTGAGGTGCAGACCTGTTTCTCGGATATGTTTTTCATCTGACTCTTTAGCTCCATGATACAAGCCAGATGAGACTTGGTAATCAGGGAATAAATCCGAAATAGCCAGTTCCTTCTTATTCGATAGGGTCATGCGCAGGCATTCCTTCTCAAAATTGGATAGGCCTTTTTCACTGATAATTCGTAGATAAGGTTCCTCATCACCTTGGAAAATAGATAAATGGCCTCGATCTACTAAATCCAACAAGGTTGCCTGAATCAGACGTTCAAAAGTAAATTTGCCAAAACCTGATTTGTTTAGAGGATTGACTTCCTCTAAGGAAGTTGAATACACTGCTTCTGCTAGAACCATTGGAGGCAAATCCATCGGCGGTTCATAAAGCCTGTGGTCTTTTGGAAAGACCTTTTTAATGCTTATACTCTGACGAAACATTCTATAAAAGATAGGAATTGGAAGTAAGAGACTCATAAAAATGATCGGGAAGACCCATTTCATCATAATCTCACCTTGCGCTTTTTCTGTCGCTATATTGCTTTCAATTCGATTAAAATCCGTTAAACGTTCTTCCTCTAATCCTTGATCTGGAGCTCCTGCAAAAGCACTTCTCAGCCAGTAAGCATGTAATTCGATCTGTCGCTTTCTAGGAAGGTCTTTCATTTTGATATGATAGAGATTATTAACTTTTTCAACACTAGAGTCCCTTAGGAGTTGTCCTGCATGAAAATAGAGTTTCTCCGCTGGATGGTCCGAGCTGACCTTGAACTCAATCTCTTTGATGTCTCCAGTACTATCTGTCAAGGGTTGCCAATTTAGCTCTGCGATATCCGTATATAAGAAGAGAAGGTTTGTTAGTTTCCAGGTGACCGTTACCCGAACAGTATCTCCGGCATATCCAGCATTGTAAATTTTTAACTTGTAGCCGTCCTCTTCCTCCATAGTATAGTAGGAAATATTTTGCACAATTTTTCCATTTTTAGAGACCTGAACGGTCGGGTCAGGATCAATAGCAAATCCTTCTGGCATTTTCCCAGCTTTGCCGAGTCCAACTAACTGACCATTATAATCATCACCGAAGCGGTAGGTGATTGTTTCCTTAAAAATTGCAGTATTATCTGCATGAATATTCAAATCACCTTGATAGAATAAGACATCAAAGTCTACCGCAAAAACCAAGCTCGGGATAAATAATAAACAAGTAAGTAGCAGAGTCAGTAGCCATCTTTTCTTCATAACAATTTCCCTTTCAATCTTTTCCCTATTATATCATTTTTTATAAGTAAAGGCTTACTTGTATTGAAAATCTCACTATTTTTAGATACAATAGAGAGAAGTCATTTTTAGACTAGAAATAGGAGAAAACATGAAAAAATTATGCTTATCTGTGCTTGCTAGCCTAGCCCTCACACTGGGACTAGTTAGCCAGGTCCAAGCCGATGAATATCTACGCATCGGGATGGAGGCAGCTTACGCCCCTTTCAACTGGACCCAAGACGATGATAGTAATGGCGCTGTCAAAATTGATGGTACCAACCAATATGCCAATGGCTACGATGTCCAAATCGCAAAAAAGATTGCCAAAGACTTAGGTAAGGAGCCTTTGGTCGTTAAAACCAAGTGGGAAGGACTTGTCCCAGCCCTTACTTCTGGCAAGATCGATATGATTATTGCAGGTATGAGCCCAACGGCTGAACGCAAACAAGAAATTGCCTTTTCAAGCAGTTACTATACCAGTGAACCTGTTCTATTGGTCAAAAAAGACTCTGCCTATGCCAATGCCAAATCTTTAAACGACTTTAGAGGAGCAAAAATCACGTCCCAACAAGGTGTTTACCTCTATGATTTGATTTCCCAAATCCCTGGCGCCAAGAAAGAAACAGCCATGGGTGACTTTGCTCAGATGCGCCAAGCACTTGAAGCAGGTGTTATCGATGCTTATGTTTCAGAACGTCCTGAAGCCCTGACCGCTGAATCTGCCAACTCAAAATTTAAGATGGTCCAACTTGACAAGGGCTTTGAAACCGGAGAAGAAGACACCGCTATTGCCATTGGTCTTCGCAAAGACGATAGTCGCATCAGTCAAATCAATGCCAGCATCGAAACCATCTCTAAGGACGAACAAGTAGCTCTCATGGATCGGATGATCAAAGAGCAACCAGTAGAGGCGACAACAACGGAGGAAGACAGTAGTTTCTTTAACCAAGTCGTTAAGATCCTTTCTGAAAACTGGCAACAACTCCTGCGCGGCGCTGGTATCACACTCTTAATCTCCATTATCGGAACTGTCACAGGCCTTATTATCGGGCTTGCAATCGGAGTCTTCCGTACAGCACCTCTATCTGAAAACAAAGCCATCTATGGCTTGCAAAAGCTACTTGGCTGGACCCTCAATGTCTATATTGAAATTTTCCGTGGTACACCAATGATTGTTCAATCTATGGTTATCTACTACGGTACAGCGCAAGCCTTCGGCATCAATCTCGATCGTACACTTGCAGCCATCTTCATCGTTTCAATCAACACGGGTGCCTACATGACAGAAATCGTCCGTGGAGGTATCCTAGCAGTTGACAAGGGACAATTTGAAGCCGCAACTGCTCTGGGTATGACCCATAATCAGACCATGCGCAAGGTTGTCCTACCCCAGGTCGTTCGCAACATCTTACCTGCTACTGGTAATGAGTTTGTCATCAATATCAAAGATACCTCTGTACTGAATGTTATCTCTGTGGTAGAACTCTACTTCTCTGGTAATACTGTGGCCACCCAAACTTATCAATACTTCCAGACATTTACCATCATCGCCGTGATTTACTTTGTCCTCACCTTCACAGTGACCCGTATTCTACGCTTCATCGAAAGACGTATGGACATGGATACCTACACTACAGGTGCTAATCAAATGCAAACGGAGGACTTGAAATAATGAGTCAACCCATTCTTGAAATTAAACACCTCAAAAAATCCTATGGACAAAACGAAGTCTTAAAAGACATCTCTCTGTCAGTCCACAAAGGAGAGGTTATCTCCATCATCGGCAGCTCAGGAAGCGGAAAATCAACCTTCCTACGTTCGATCAATCTACTTGAAACACCTACTGAGGGGGAAATTCTCTACCGAGGAGAAAACGTCCTTGCAAAAGGCTATGACCTTACTCACTATCGTGAAAAACTCGGTATGGTTTTCCAGTCCTTTAACCTCTTTGAAAACCTCGATGTTCTCGAAAATACTATTGTCGCCCAAACGACTGTCCTTAAAAGAGAACGCTCTGAAGCTGAAAAAATTGCCAAAGAAAATCTTGAAAAAGTTGGCATGGGTGAACGCTATTGGCAAGCCAAACCAAAACAACTCTCTGGAGGCCAGAAGCAACGTGTAGCCATCGCTCGCGCCCTCTCCATGAATCCTGATGCCATCCTCTTTGATGAGCCAACATCTGCTCTGGATCCAGAAATGGTCGGTGAAGTCCTTAAAATCATGCAAGACCTGGCTCAGGAAGGATTGACCATGATTGTCGTAACCCACGAAATGGAGTTCGCCCGCGATGTCTCTCACCGTGTCATCTTTATGGATAAGGGTGTCATTGCTGAAGAAGGCAAACCAGAAAACCTCTTCACGAACCCTAAAGAAGAACGGACGCGCGAGTTTCTTCAGCGCTATCTCAAATAAGATAAAAGACTGCATAAAGAATGCAGTCTTTTTTAGTAATTAGGAAAAAGAAAGACAGATCCGCTTTAAGAATCTGCCTGTAAGCGTGGTTTAATCTTCAAATTTTTCATGATTTTTTTCATAGAAATCAATTAAACCTAGGGCTGTTTCAAATGAAATATTTTTAACTTTTGCGCGACCTTGTGCTAGAGCAATGATAGACATTTCACGAGCGTTAGTTTCCTTAGAGATACGGTAACCTGTGATTTTCTTATCACGAACCCAGCCAACAACTGCTTCTACTTTTTCAAAGTTTGACTTAGCCATGTTCTTCTCCTAAATTATTCTTTACAATACTTAATTGTATACGTTTTTATTTTGTTTGTCAATAAAAAAACATATATTCGTCCAAACTATAATATTCTGCATATTTTTATTTGGCTTTTAAAGCCGATAATATATGAGTTCTTATGTCCTCAACTCCATTAGGATTCGCTGGTAGGAAGATTGTATTATTACCCTCTTTATCTGCAAAATTATTCAACGTGTCTAAGTACTGGTTCGTTAATAGGATCGACATGATTTGTTCTTCAGTTAGTTCGACATTGGCTCCTTTTAACTCTTGGATAGAATCAGCAAGTCCGTCAACAATCGCTTTACGCTGCTCTGCAATCCCTACCCCATGTAGGCGATCTTTTTCTGCTTCTGCTTCTGCTGCGGTCACGATCTTAATCTTATCTGCTTCAGCAAGTTCTTGCGCTGCAACTCTTTTACGTTGTGCAGCATTGATTTCATTCATTGATTGTTTTACTTCAGCATCAGGTTCAACCTTAGTAATCAGCGTTTTGACAATAATATACCCATATGTAGACATTTCTTCTGCTACTTGTTTTTGAACTTCTAATGCAATTTCATCTTTCTTCTCAAATAACTCATCTAAGGTTAACTTAGGTACAGATGAACGTAAAGCATCTTCGATATAGGATTTAATCTGAGCTTCTGGACGCATCAATTTATAATAAGCATCCGTAACGTTGTTTTCATTAACTCGATATTGAGTAGCTACATTCATCGTCACAAATACATTATCCTGCGTTTTAGTTTCTACAACGATCTCACTTTGCAACAATCGTAGTTGGACTCTAGCCGCAATCCTATCAATTCCAAAAGGAGCTCGTACATGAATACCACTATTACTCAACTTTTGGTATTTACCAAAGCGTTCAATAATAGCGACAGATTGTTGCCGTACTACATATACAGAACTAATTACAATCGCTGATACTATCAGCACTAGAAAAAATAGAACAAGTAAAACATGTAAAACCATGGGAATCTCCCCCTTTCATCACCCTCATTATAGCACCATCATATTAATTACGCAAATAATATGATAATAAATTTATTTTATTTTACACTAACATATTATACAAAGTCTCATTCCCATTCAAATTAATATAAGATGGGTCAAACTTTTCCATCCGATGAATCAAGCCATTATAATCATGCTTATCCGCAAGAGCAATCCCAATCAAGACTGGCCCTGTCCCCTTGCTGGCTCGTTTGATATACTCAAAACGAGTAATATCATCATGCGGCCCCAAGATATCATTTACAAACTCTCGGAGAGCCCCTGGACGTTGTGGAAAATTGACTACAAAGTAATGCTTGATGCCATCATAAATCAAGGCACGCTCTTCCATTTCTGGCATACGGTTAATATCGTTATTGCCTCCAGAAATGATGCAGCAGATTGTTTTGCCTTTGATATAGTCCGATAGAACTTCCAAGGCCGCAACACTGGCAGCTCCAGCCGGTTCGGCGACAATTCCTTGCTTGGAATAAAGATCAATCAGGGTCTCGGAAATCAAGCCTTCATCCACTCCTACAAGAGTTTCAACATTCCGACGAGTCGCTTCATAGGTCAATTGCCCAACTTTCTGTACAGCTATGCCATCAGCAAACTTGTCGATTTCTTTTAATTTAACTGGCTCTCCAGCTTCAAAAGCCGCCTTCATCGAACGGGCACCATTGGCTTCAACACCGATGACTTCCATTTCCGGATTTGTTTCCTTGATATAGGTAGAAACTCCCGCAATCAGACCTCCACCACCGACTGGAACGAGAACAGTGTCAAAGTCGATTGACTCTTTCCGAGCGTCTTCTAAGATTTCATAGGCAACTGTTCCTTGCCCTGCCTGAACATGGACATCATCAAAAGGATCGATAAAGGTTCTATTTTCTGAAACGGTAAATTCTTGGGCTGCCTTAGCCGAAGCGTCGAAAGTATCTCCGACCAATTTGATCGTCACATAGTCACCTCCAAAGAAGCGAACTTGCCCAATCTTTTGTTGAGGCGTTGTGATGGGCATAAAAATTGTCGCAGGAATTTTCATCTCGTTACAAGTGTATGCGACACCTTGAGCGTGATTCCCCGCCGATGCACAGACCACACCACGCCCACGTTCTTCTTTTGTCAACTGTGAAATGGCATAATAAGCTCCACGAATTTTAAAAGAGCGAACTCGTTGCGCATTTTCCTTTTTCAGATAGATCTTAGCTCCATACTTTTCTGATAAATAATGATCATATTCCAGTGGTGTATTCACTACTACACCACTTAAAACTTTGTGGGCTTTCACCACATCTTTTGCAATTAGCATGTCTCCTCCTCAAATACTTTACAAGGTAAAAAGCGAGTTAGGTACCCCCCAACTCGCCTTCTGTCTTTATTCTAAGAATTAGTTATAGATTTTGAAAGCATCATCGTCGTTTTTACCAACGAAAGGCATTGCTTTACGCAATTCTGCACCAACTTTTTCAATTTCAAGGTTAGCTGCTTGTTCACGGTAAGCAGTTAATTTTGGACGACCAGCCTTGTAGTCATTGACAAAGTCATTTGCAAATTTACCATTTTGGATATCTGCCAAAACAGCTTTCATGTTTTCTTTAACTTGCTCAGTAATCACACGTGGACCTGATACATAGTCACCGTATTCAGCAGTGTTTGAAATAGATTGACGCATTTTCTTGAATCCACCTTCATAGATCAAGTCAACGATGAGTTTCATTTCGTGAAGAACTTCAAAGTAAGCCAATTCTGGGGCATAGCCTGCTTCTGTCAAGACTTCAAAACCTGCTTCGATAAGGGCAGTCAAACCACCACAAAGTACGGCTTGTTCACCAAACAAATCTTCTTCAGTCTCTTCTTTGTAAGTTGTTTCAAGCAAACCAACACGAGCTGCCCCAACACCTTTACACCAGTCCATAGCAATATTTTTAGCATTCCCTGTTGCATCTTGGTAGACTGCGTAAAGAGCTGGAACACCAAATCCTTCTTCGTAAGTACGACGTACCAAGTGTCCTGGTCCTTTAGGAGCACACATGAAGACATCTACATCTGCAGGAACTTTGATAAATTCAAAGTGGATATTGAAACCGTGAGCAAATCCAACTGCATTTCCAGCTTCCAAGTTTGGAGCGATTTCTGCTTCGTACAATTCTTGTTGGATTTCGTCTGGTGCCAAGATCATGATAACGTCAGCCAATTTAGTTGCTTCTGCTACTGTGTAAGTGTCAAATCCATCTTCTTTTGCTTTGTCAAAAGATTTACCTGGACGCACACCGATGATGACATCACGACCTGAATCACGCAAGTTTTGCGCATGCGCATGTCCTTGTGAACCATAACCGATTACGGCGATTTTTTTACCGTCAAGCGCTGCTACTTTAACATCTTTTTCGTATTCCATTTGAACTGCCATAGTTTTTCTCTCTTTTCTATTTTTATTGCCTTATAGGCTGGTTAAACAAATTTATGCTGGATTTTATACTCATTGAAAATCAAAGAGTATTAGTCGCGGGTAAATCCAGTTGCACCCGTACGAGCGATATTCCTAATTCCATAAGGACGGATTACTCGCAAGAGTGCCTCGCTCTTTTCAGCATTCCCAGTCATCTGGATCGTAATCGAGCTTGGAGCCACATCCACCACCGTTGCACGGAAAGGTTGAATAATAGCCAAGATTTCTGCACGCTTTTCAGCAGGCGCAGACACCTTCACCAAGATAACTTCTCTTTCCAAGTGTGGTTTATCTGTAATATCCCGAATGCGAATCACATCGATCTGACGGTTGAGTTGCTTGATGATTTGCTCGACCTCATCATGAGAAGCCACATCAATGATGATGGTAATCCGTGAAACGTTTGGATCCTCAGTCGCACCGACCGAGATACTCTCAATATTGACCTGACGGCGAGAAAGGACACCCGTAAAACGGTTGAGTACTCCTGAGCGGTTTTGTAGTCTTGCTGTTAACATTCTACGCATGGAACTTCACCCCCAACATCTCATGATTGCTCTTACCAGCTGGTACCATCGGTAAGACCTGTTCCTTACGAGAAATGTCCACCTCGATAAACATGGGTACATCCTCTAGAATGACTTCTAGATCCTTCTCTATCGTCTCTGGATTATCAAATTTATAGTTTTTGATGCCGTAAGCCTGTGCCATCAACTGGAAGTCAGGAAGGGTATCAAAGACTGACTCGGAAGTCCTACCCTCATAGAAGGATTCCTGCCACTGACGAACCATTCCTAGTGAGTGGTTATTTAGCATCACGACCTTAATCGGTACCTTGTAAATGTTTAGGATGGCTAGTTCCTGGTTGGTCATTTGGAAGCCACCATCACCGACAAAAAGAACTACTTCTTTTTCCGGATTGGCAATCTTAGCTCCGATAGCTGCAGGAACTCCGAATCCCATGGTACCCAAACCACCTGAAGTGACTAACTGACGCTCATTTTGGTAAGGATAATACTGAGCTGTCCACATTTGGTGTTGCCCTACGTCAGTTACGACAATGGCATCCCCATGCGTCAACTCACCGATGCGTTCAATGACAGCCTGAGGTTGAACCACACGTTCTTTCTTATCATAAGAACGAACTCGATTCTTGTCCTTGGTGACTTTTTCAATCCACTTTTCAGTATTGTTATGAACAGTTGGTTCTGCCAGTAGCATCTGCAAGGCTTTCTTAGCATCCCCCACTACAGGAATATCTGCACTGATAATCTTACCAATCTCAGCTGGGTCAACATCGATATGGGCAACCTTAGCATTCTTCGCGAAGGTCTTAGGGTTCCCAGTCAAGCGGTCATCGAAACGGCAACCAATACTAATCATAAAGTCCGCTTCCGTCATTGCAATGTTGGCTGCGAAAGAACCGTGCATGCCTCCCATCCCTAGGAAGAGCGGATGACTCGTTGCAATGGTTCCTTGTCCCAAAAGACTGGTCACGACTGGAATTTGATAGCGTTCAGCAAATTCATTAAGCTCCTTAGAAGCTTCTGCATAGCTGATACCACCACCTGCCAACAAAACAGGTTTCTTAGCCTTAGACAATTGTTTCAAGATTTTCTTGATTTGCATGTCGTTCGGTTCGATCGTCGGTTGATAACTCGGCAAATGCACTTCGGGTGAATAGATGAAGTCCGTCTCTAAAGCAGATACATCCTTAGGCAAGTCAATCACAACAGGACCTGGACGACCTGTCGTTGCGATATGAACAGCTTCCGTAATGATACGGGGAATATCTGCTGTCTCACGAACTTGGTAATTGTACTTGGTAATGGGCATGGTAATACCCACGATGTCCGCCTCCTGAAAAGCATCTTTCCCAATTCCAGCTCGCGCAACCTGACCTGTAAAGACCAAAAGGGGAACGCTATCGCTCATGGCATCTGCAATCCCTGTAATGGCATTTGTTGCTCCCGGTCCACTCGTGACGACGGCAACGCCCAACTTTCCAGTTGATTTGGCATATCCTTCAGCTTCGTGCAAACAACCTTGCTCATGGCGTCCTAAGATGTGGCGAATACCTTTAAAATTGTATATCGCATCATACAAAGGTAAGACCGCACCACCAGGATAACCAAAAATGGTATCAATCCCTAAGTCCCGAAGTGTTTCCAAAACTAGGTCCGACCCCGTCTTAGGAGATTCTAAACTGATTTTCTCCATTGTTCCCCTTTCTCTTCTCTTAAAAAAATAGCTTGTTACTATCATACCATTTTTTCAAAAATTTTCAAGGCAAAAGAGTCAATTTTCTGAATTTTCTATCTAAAAGTGTATTTATGAATCTTTCCCTTATTTTTATTAAGTTATCTACGGAATTAGGAACCTTTATTTACTTTAACTTATCAAATTAGAATATTTTCTTTCTTGGTAGAATTAGTATTTTTCTCACTTAGCGACCAAATTCGTATACTATATTCAGTAAAAATGAATAGTTAAAGACAAAAAAAGGAAGCCACTAAGTGACTTCCTTCTAGAGTGAGGACTGATTAGTCTTCACCTTTGTTTTTCTTAATGATTTCTTCTTGTACTGACTTAGGTACATCTTCGTAGTGGTCGAATACCATCATGAATGTACCACGTCCTTGTGATGCAGAACGAAGAACTGTTGCGTAACCGAACATTTCAGCAAGTGGAACGTAAGCACGAACGATTTGGCTGTTACCGTGAGCTTCCATACCATCTACACGTCCACGACGAGCAGTTACGTGACCCATAACATCACCAAGGTTTTCTTCTGGAACAGTGATTGTTACAAGCATCATTGGCTCAAGGATAGCTGGTTGTGCAGTCTTAGCAGCTTCTTTAAGTGCAAGAGATGCAGCAATCTTGAAGGCAGTTTCAGATGAGTCGACATCGTGGTATGAACCATCGTAAAGCTTAGCTTTAACGTCAACCATTGGGTAACCAGCAAGAACACCGTTAGCCATAGATTCTACCAAACCTTTTTCAACCGCTGGGATAAATTCACGAGGAACCACACCACCGACGATTGCGTTTTCGAATTCGAATCCTTTACCTTCTTCGTTTGGAGTAAATTCAATCCATACATCACCGAATTGACCTTTACCACCAGACTGACGTTTGAAGAATCCACGTGCTTGAGTAGAAGCGCGGAATGTTTCACGGTAAGATACTTGAGGAGCACCTACGTTCGCTTCAACTTTGAACTCACGACGCATACGGTCAACAAGGACGTCAAGGTGAAGCTCACCCATACCAGAGATAACTGTTTCACCAGTTTCAACGTTAGTTTCAACGCGGAATGTTGGATCTTCTTCAGCCAATTTTTGAAGGGCGATACCCATCTTGTCTTGGTCAGCTTTAGATTTTGGCTCAACCATCAATTGGATAACTGGTTCTGGAACGTTGATTGACTCAAGGATGATTTTCGCTTTTTCATCTGTCAATGAGTCACCAGTTGTAGTATCTTTCAAACCAACGGCAGCAGCGATATCACCTGAGTAAACAGTGTCGATTTCTTGACGGCTGTTAGCGTGCATTTGAAGGATACGTCCGATACGTTCACGTTTACCTTTAGAAGTGTTCAATACGTAAGAACCTGATTGAAGAACACCTGAGTAAACACGGAAGAATGTCAAACGACCTACGAATGGGTCAGTCATGATCTTGAAGGCAAGAGCTGCAAATGGCTCTTCGTCTGATGCTGGACGAGTTTCTTCTTCATCTGTGTCTGGGTTGATACCTTTGATTGCTGGGATATCAAGTGGGCTTGGAAGGTAGTCGATAACCGCATCAAGCATCAATTGAACACCTTTGTTCTTGAAGGCAGAACCACACAATACTGGGAAGAATTCAACGTTGATAGTTGCTTTACGGATGGCAGCTTTCAATTCTTCGTTAGTGATTTCTTCACCTTCAAGGTATTTCATCATCAATTCTTCATCAGTTTCAGCAACTGCTTCAACCAATTTTTCACGGTATTCTTGAGCTTGGTCAAGGTATTCAGCTGGAATATCTTCTTCAAGGATATCTGTACCAAGGTCATTAGTATAGATTTCAGCTTTCATCTTAATCAAGTCGATGATTCCACGGAAGTCATCTTCAGAACCGATTGGCAATTGGATTGGGTGTGCGTTTGCTTGAAGACGGTCGTGAAGTGTGCTTACTGAGTAAAGGAAGTCAGCACCGATTTTGTCCATTTTGTTGGCAAATACGATACGTGGAACTCCGTACTCAGTTGCTTGACGCCAAACTGTTTCAGTTTGAGGCTCAACACCTGATTGTGAGTCAAGAACTGTAACCGCACCGTCCAATACACGAAGAGAACGTTGTACTTCGATTGTGAAGTCCACGTGTCCTGGTGTGTCGATGATGTTTACGCGGTGGTTGTTCCATTGAGCTGTTGTCGCAGCAGATGTGATAGTGATACCACGTTCTTGCTCTTGCTCCATCCAGTCCATTTGAGACGCACCTTCGTGAGTTTCACCGATTTTGTGGATTTTACCAGTGTAGTAAAGGATACGCTCAGTTGTAGTTGTTTTACCAGCATCGACGTGGGCCATGATACCGATATTACGAGTTTTTTCAAGTGAAAATTCGCGTGCCATGAGGTTTGTTTCTCCTATATTTTTTATTTCTATTCTATTATAACACGATTTCAATAAAAACGGATAGGCAGGACCCACCCGTTCTCAATGTTTATCTTGTTTAGTTGGTTTCAACTTGTGAGATGGGAAGTTGAATTGCAGCTAATACTATTTGTTTTAGCCAATTTGAGCTGGAACGGGATGCTGGGTGAAAAAGATAAACTTCCTTGTATTCATCGAATACTGCGTCAGTTTCCTATTTTCACTGTGCATCCTTACCGTTCCTAGCATCATAATTGAACTCGGGCTAAAAGCTTGGAAAATAGATAAGCTTTCCTAGAATCTTTGATTCCGCGTCAAGCTTCCTAATTTTCAGTCGCTTTTTTAACGCCCTCAGTATCTTATTCTTACCAACGGAAGTGTGCGAAGGCACGGTTAGCTTCAGCCATACGGTGAGTGTCTTCACGTTTCTTAACAGCTGCACCAGTGTTGTTAGCAGCATCCAAGATTTCTTTTGCAAGACGGTCTTGCATTGTGTGTTCGCCACGAAGGCGAGCGATTGTTACCAACCAACGAAGCCCAAGTGTTGTACGACGTTCTGGACGAACTTCAACTGGGACTTGGTAGTTAGATCCACCAACACGACGTGCACGTACTTCAAGTACAGGCATGATGTTTTCCATTGCTGTTTCAAATACTTCAAGTGCATCGTTACCGGTAGCTTCTTTGATTTGCTCAAAAGCACCGTAAACGATTGAAGCAGCTGTACCACGTTTACCGTCAAGCATAACGCGGTTGATAAGACGAGTAACTAGTTGTGAATTGTAAAGCGGATCTGGCAATACTTCACGTTTTGGAGCTCTATTTTTACGACTCATTTCTCTTTATCCCCTTTCCTTATGCTTTTTTCGGACGTTTAGTACCGTATTTAGAACGGCCTTGTTTACGATCGTTAACACCTGCAGTATCAAGTGCACCACGGACGATATGGTAACGTACCCCTGGAAGGTCTTTTACACGTCCACCGCGAAGAAGCACCACGCTGTGTTCTTGCAAGTTGTGTCCGATACCTGGGATGTAAGCAGTAACTTCGATAAGGTTGCTCAAACGTACACGAGCAAATTTACGAAGGGCAGAGTTAGGTTTTTTAGGTGTCATAGTTCCAACACGAGTTGCTACACCACGTTTTTGTGGTGAAGAAACGTTTGTTTGAACTTTTTTATGACTGTTGTAACCAACGTTCAAAGCTGGTGATTTAGATTTTTCTACTTTTGATTTACGCGGTTTGCGAACCAATTGGTTAATTGTAGGCATCTACATTCTCCTGTGTTTTTTTATTTTTGGTGATGATACACTTGGTGACAGCTATCATCTGTGTGTACTTTTGCAACATTTGTCAGCACGTCCCTGTACACTCTTGAGAGACCAAAAGTAAAAAGTACCGTCTATTATTGTAACACATTTTTTCTATCCTTGTCAATATTTTTTCGTTTTTATTCTGATCTTTTAACTCTTTGACACTAATTCTTACCGCTTTTCCAAACCAGAAAAGGAGGCAGTTTTGCCTCCTCCTTTCTGGTATGGATTTCCTTCTATTCAAGTTATCGTTTCGGATTTTTTTAACCCTTCTTATCAAAGCCAACCTGATTCTTTTGCGATGTTAGCTGCCTCTGTTCGATTGCCTGCATTTAGCTTGGAAAGAATATTGGTGACATAGTTTCGGACAGTTCCGTTTGATAGATAGAGTTGTTCTGCAATCTCTTGATTGGATAAGCCCTGAGCAATTCCCTTTAAGACAGCAATCTCTTGTTCTGTCAATGGATTGGGATGCGTCATAACCACTTCCATCAATTCAGGCGAATATTCCTTGCGCCCTTCTAGAACAGTGTGCAAGGTTTGCATGAGGTCTGCAATGCTTCTTTCTTTTAAGACATAGGCATCCACTCCAGCCTTAATCGCTCGTTCAAAATAGCCAGGGCGCTTGAAGGTTGTCACCACAACTACCTTTGTTTCTAACTTTTCTGCTCGAATCCACTCCAAGACTTCGAGGCCAGTCTTAACAGGCATTTCTACGTCAAGAATGGCGATATCCACAGACTCTTTTTCTAAAAGTTGGATTGCTTCTTGGCCATCCTTGGCTTGTAGGACGGACTCCACATCTGGTTGAAAGGTAAGCAACTGGCACATGGCATCTCGCAACATACTTTGGTCTTCTGCAACAAGTAGTTTCATCTTAGTTCCTCTCCTTATAAGGTAGTCGTACTTGCACTTCTGTTGGATACTTCTGACTGATCACCTTTACCTCTCCCGAAAATGGAAGGACACGATCTCGGACTGTATGGAGTTCATCCCCCTTTAGTGAAGGAAAGCCACAGCCATCATCTCTGACTGTTAAAATGAGTTCTTTCTCTGTCCGTTCTAATTTTAAGTAAGCTTTCGACGCTTTGGCATGTTTGATAATATTGGTCACTAACTCAAGTAAAATCATGGAGGCCGTTGATTCTAATTCCTGAGTTAAGCTAGCAGTATCTAATTGGTGATTGATTTCCGTTTCAATTCCTGCAATTTCCAGCATTTTTTTAACAGTCGTAAATTCAGAAGCAAGGGTTCTGGTTTTAAGATTTTCGATAATTGTACGAACTTCATTCATGGATTCTTTACTGATCTGATGAATTTCTTTTAATTCTTTTTCCACTTGAGGATAGGCCTGCATTTGAAGAAGCTGGAGGGCAAGGTCCGTCTTCACACTCAACATGGCAAAGGTATGCCCCAGACTGTCATGGAGATCCTGACCAATCCGACTGCGTTCATTTTCAGCCAAGAAAAGACTGAGCTTGGCATTTTGTTTCATCTTTTCTTCTTTTATCTGTTCAGATACCTGAATCCGATAAAGACCGAAGGTCAAGGCATCAGAAACGATAAAGGTCACCAAGAAAAAGAGGAGGTGCCAGAGACTAACTTGACCAACCATAGAGATTCCAGTTAAAATCATCGGTTGTAAGACAACAAAACTGACAAAACGCCAAGAGTGGAAAGAAACCTCATCCAGCTCATAAATAAGGAGATTAGATAAATAAAAAATAAACCAAGCGAAGCTCGCATTTAACCAGATGGAACTGTAAAAAATGTAGGCAAGCATGATCCACCAAGCTAGCCACTGCACGGTGCGGTTCTGACTGATTAAAACCGAGTAGAAGGCAAGGACAAATAGTAAGGTCCATAACAAGGTTAAAAGCGGGTACTCTCCAACGATGACACCCGCTATAGGAAAGATGATAAACACTATTGAAATATGAAACATATAATGAGTGTTTTTAAATTTTTCCAACATAGATTTATTTTACCTCGATCCGTTTTTTCAGTTGGATTACCAATACACCAAAGAAAACTGTATAACCTAGCACAACTAAGGCAGCAAGAATATTAAATTCATGGTGTTCCAAATAGGAAGAGACAACCTGCATCAGTTGATAGGTTGGAGTCAGTTTTCCAATAGATTGGAGCCATTCTGGGAAGGAATTCAAAGGAAACCAGAGTCCACCTAGGACAGCCAAAGCAATATAGGCAATATTTCCAATAACCGTCATCAATTGAGCACTGGGAAGCAAGCTCACCAAGACCCCCATGCTGATAAAGACCACACTTCCGACCAGCAACATAACTCCAATCACCAACCAGTCAAGCCAAGGTAGAGTCACTCCACGGACAAAATGACCAACTGAAAAGACAACTATAATTGATAACAAGAAAGTCAGCAAAGTACTGAACAGCTTTGATACATAATATTCTACCATAGAAACTGGAGAATGTTGAATCAATTTTTGCCAGTTGTTCGTCTTGTCAGATTCGAGTGTACTAGGGATACTGAAAAAGGCACTTGACATGATACTAAAGAGCGTCATGGCAAAAAGATAGGCTTGAAGAACAATTTCCGGAATATCTGACCCTGACATCATACCAGAAAAGATAAGGTAAAACACACTTGGGAGTCCGATGGACAGCAAGTAGTAGACGGCTTGCCGTTTCATCAGAATGATTTCCACTTTCATGAGACTTGTCATATTTTTCATCGTCAATCTCCTTTAGTCTTGAGTCGTTTCGAAGATACTGTCTAAGAGAGTTCGATTGCGAACTTCAATTTCTTCGATCGTGCAGCCCTGTTCTTGCAAGGCTTCCCATACCTGGCTGGCTTCTTTGGTTGTGAAGGAAAGAGCATTTTGCTTGATTTCAATCTCTTGAACTTGGTCCAAAGTGCTGATAAATTCCTGATAAGTTAGAGGTGCCGTAAAATGCTTTTCTTGTTCTTCACCACGCATAGCATAAGGCGTCGTATCGCGAATCAATTCACCCTTGTGGAGGACCAAAATGCGGTCAGCCGTATGCTCTACCTCTTCGATATAGTGAGAAGAATAGACAATGGTCACGCCATTTTGCTTCAACCGATCGATAATCTCCCAAAAATGCTGACGTGTCGAGGTATCCATGGCAGCAGTTGGTTCATCTAAGAAAAGAATTTTCGGACGACCTATTAAAGTCAAGACGAAAGAGAACAAACGTTTTTGCCCACCAGACAACTTGCCCGCTAGCTGATTTTTCTGCTTGTCTGAGAATCTTAGCAAGTCATCAATTTCTTTGTCTGAAAGACTGTCGGGATAAAGTGACTTGAAAAATGATAGAAGTTCTTTCACTTTCAAGCTTTGAACAACTGCATTTTCTTGAGGTAAGACAGAAATAAGCTGCTTTAATCGAGGATCTGTTGGCGCAAAGCCTTGAATGGCGACCCGACCTGAGCTCATGAACTTGTCACCCAAGAGACAATCAATCAAGGTTGTTTTTCCTGCTCCGTTAGGCCCAATCAAGGCAACACACTCACCATCATTGATTTCAAAGGAGATGTTCCGCAAGATCTCCTTGTCTTTTATTTTCTTACTCAATTTCTCAACTTTAATCACAGTCATGAGATTCTCCTTTCAACCACTTCATTCCCATAGGGAAAACAACGAAAATCATAAATCCAAAACCCCAAGCACCACGAATAAATTGGCGAAACAAGGTTTGGTCAAACCAACCAGTAAACATTTCCACTAACCATACCAAGAGTGACAGGCCGATAAAGAAATAAATGATTGCCTTTTTCATTCCTCAAACTCCTTTTTCACATCTCTGACCAATTTCAAACCTTCTCTGACAAGCCAAGACATCATTCCAAAGCCAGCAAAGAGCTTCCAAGGAAAATGGTAGAAACCCTCGTCCAATCCTGAAAACATGAGATAGGTCATAACTCCTGCTGCTACTAAACTCACTGTGACAATCATTTTATTTTTCATTTCTTCTTCCTCCATTTCATACTTCAATTATAATCTTTTGAAGTTAGCGTAGCTAGATGCTTCTGTCACTAGGAAATATGACAAATGTCATAAAAAAAGAACCGATTTCTCGGTTCTTAAAAATGATTAGTCTGATTCATCGTTTCGTTTCTTTTTACCTAGCAATCCAAGTGTCATGACACCTGCTAGGGCTGTCAGAATTCCTAGATTTTTCAAACCATCTTCTTGACTTCCTGTATTTGGAAGTTGATTTTTTTCTACAGAGATGTTTTGAGTCAATTGATCTGGTTTCGAATCAGCTACTGAAAGTTCTTTTTTATCAGAAGGCTTCACTTGCTCTGGAAGTTCTACTACTGTTGGAGTATAGAATCCTGAAAGGATATTTCCATTGCGATCTTTACGGATCACTTTTACACCTTTGGCTTGTCCTACAAAGTCTGCCTCAGGAGTAACGGTGACGGTGCCATCTGGCGCAATCGTGTAAGTTCCTTCACCTGGAACGACTTTTTCAGTTGTTCCATCTTCAAAGGTTGGTGGAACTGTCAGATCGACATCACCTGTAAAGTTTGGTTTACCAGTCTGAGTTTGACCTTTAAGACCTTCTGATGTCGCATCACTCACTTGTGTTTGTCCAAGGACAGTTGGTGTGTAGCGAGCAGTAACTACATTTCCATACATATCCAAACGTTTCACAACCAATCCTTTAGCTGTACCAACAAAGTCTGGTTCTGGAGTAAAGGTAATCTTACCATCTTTATCAATTGTATAGCTTCCTTCACCCGGAACAACCATAGTCGTGCTACCATCCTCAAATGTTGGTGGAACAGTCGAATCGATATGTCCTTCAAACACTGGTGTTGCCACTTGTGGTTGGCCTTTTGCTCCTGTAGAAGCCGTGTCATGACCAATAGATGGATCTACAACTGTTGGGCGATAGCTTGCAGTAACTGGAGTACCATTCTTGTCCTTACGGACAATCGTTACGCCGGTTCCTTTTCCTACAAAGTCTGCCTCTGGCATGAAAGTGACGGTGCCGTCTGGTGAGATTGTATAAGTTCCTTCACCTGGAATCACTTTTTCAGTTGATCCATCTTCAAATGTTGCTGCCACTGTTTCATCGATTGGAACAAGCGGATTACCACCTTGGAAAGTTGGGGTGCCTGTTTGTGGAACACCCTTAATGTTCACTGAAGAAGTATCTTTACCAGTTGGTCTTACTTTCGTAAACTCTGGGCTGTAGGTTGCAGTAACCGGAGTGCCATTTTTATCCACACGTTTGACTGTGACTGGATCTGGACTACCTACAAACTGTTTATCTGGAGTGAAGGTTACAGTTCCGTCTGGCGCAATCGTGTAGGTTCCTTGACCTGGAATAGATTTCTCTTTGCTTCCATCGTCGAAGGTTGGCTCGACTGTTTCATCGATTGGAACCAGTGGATCACCACCTTGGAAGCTTGGAGTGCCCGTTTGTGGAACACCCTGAGGACCTGTGCTGGTTGCACCAGTTCCTATTGGTGTTACCTTGGTTACTGTTGGGGTATAAGTCGCAGTAACTGGGGTACCGTTCTTATCCACACGTTTGACTGTGACTGGATCTGGTGTACCAACATATTGTTTTTCTGGCGTAAAGGTAATAGAGCCATCTGGATTGATGCTGTATTCACCTACACCTGAAACGGTTTTCGTTGACTGTCCATCTTCGAAAGTCATTGGTTTCGTATCATCAATTGAAACCAATGGATTACCTTCTGTGAAGGTTGGGGTACCTTTTTGCGGTTGACCTTGGATACCATTTGAAGTGGCGTCCGTTGAAGTTGGGATTACTTCTTTCACCACCGCTTGGTACTTGACAGTAACAGGAGTGCCGTTGGCATCCACACGAGTCAATTCAAGTTCTGGTGTTTCACCCTTGAACTGTTTATCAGGAGTGAAGGTCACCTTGCCGTCTGCGTCCACTTCGAACTTACCAACATTTGGCAATTCTTTCACAGTTGTACCATTGTCAAATAGTGGAGTCGAATCAGCTGGGAATGGAACTGAGTCATGGCCTGGAGTGACGGTCACTTTACCTTCTTGGACCTGACCTTGCAGACCTTCCGTCTTATCACCAATACCAGTTGGGGTCACCTTAGTAAACTCTGGACTGTAAGTCGCAGTAACTGGGGTGCCATTCTTATCTACACGTTTCACTGTGACTGGAGCTGGGCTTCCGACAAACTGTTTGTCTGGAGTGAAAGTTACAGTTCCATCTGGCGCAATTGTGTAGGTTCCTTGTCCTGGAATCACTTTTTCCTTGCTTCCATCTTCGAAGGTTGGCTCTACTGTTTCATCAATTGGAACCAGTGGATCACCACCTTGGAAGCTTGGAGTGCCCGTTTGTGGAACACCCTGAGGACCTGTGCTAGTTGCGTTAGTACCTGTAGGAACAACTTCTTTCACTACTGCTTGGTACTTGACAGTAACAGGAGTTCCGTTGGCATCCACACGAGTCAATTCAAGCTCTGGTGTTTCACCCTTGAACTGCTTATCTGGTGTAAAGGTAACTTTGCTGTCTGCGTCCACTTCGAACTTACCAACATTTGGCACTTCCTTCACAGTTGTACCATTGTCAAATAGTGGAGTTGATTCAGCTGGGAATGGAACCAAGTCATGACCTGGGGTGAAAGTCACTTTACCTTCTTGAACCTGACCTTGAAGGCCTTCTGTCTTATCACCTGAACCTGTTGGTGTTACTTTCGTAAACTCTGGACTGTAAGTCGCAGTGACTGGAGTTCCATTCTTATCAACGCGTTTAACCGTTACTGGATCTGGGTTTCCGACAAACTGTTTGTCCGGTGTGAAGGTCACTGTGCCATCTGGTGCAATCGTGTAGGTTCCTTGACCCGGAATCGTCTTCTCTTTGCTGCCATCTTCAAAAGTTGGCTCTACCGTTTCATCAATTGGAACCAATGGATCACCACCTTGGAAGGTTGGGGTACCGGTTTGTGGGACACCTTGAGGACCTGTGCTGGTTGCGCCAGTTCCTGTAGGAGTGACCTTAGTCACTGTTGGTGTATAAGTCGCAGTAACCTCTGTACCGTTCTTATCTACACGTTTCACTGTGACTGGAGTTGGTGTACCAACATATTGTTTTTCCGGCGTAAAGGTAATAGAGCCAT
Organism: Streptococcus sp. Z556; assembly: GCF_053010225.1. Lineage (NCBI taxonomy): Bacteria > Bacillati > Bacillota > Bacilli > Lactobacillales > Streptococcaceae > Streptococcus > Streptococcus sp. Z556. The sequence continues at coordinate 204,895 of NZ_JBRKNU010000003.1, read as the reverse complement.
CTGGATTGATGCTGTATTCACCGACACCTGGAACTTTTTTCGTTGATTGACCATCTTCGAAGGTCATTGGTTTCGTGTCATCAATTGGAACCAATGGATTACCTTCTGTGAAGGTTGGGGTACCGGTTTGTGGGACACCTTGAGGGCCTGTGCTGGTTGCGTTAGTGCTGGTTGGAGTGACTTCTTTCACTACTGCTTGGTACTTGACAGTAACAGGAGTTCCATTGGCATCCACACGAGTCAATTCAAGCTCTGGTGTTTCACCCTTGAACTGTTTATCAGGAGTAAAGGTTACCTTACCGTCTGCGTTCACTTCAAACTTACCAACATTTGGAACTTCCTTCACAGCTGTTCCATTGTCAAATAGTGGAGTTGAACCAGCTGGGAATGGAACTGAGGCATGGCCTGGGGTGAAGCTGACTTTACCTTCTTGGACTTGGCCTTGCAGACCCTCTGTCTTATCACCTGTACCAGTCGGTGTTACTTTCGTAAACTCTGGACTGTAAGTCGCAGTGACTTCTGTACCATTCTTATCCACACGTTTGACTGTGACTGGAGCTGGAGTACCAACGAACTTCTTGTCTGGTGTGAAAGTTACTGTGCCGTCTGGCGCAATACTGTAAGTTCCTTGACCTGGAATAGACTTCTCTTTGCTTCCATCTGCGAAGGTTGGCTCTACTGTTTCATCGATTGGAACCAATGGATTACCTTCTGTGAGGGTTGGGGTACCGGTTTGTGGGACACCTTGAGGGCCTGTGCTGGTTGCGTTAGTGCTGGTTGGAGTGACTTCTTTCACTACTGCTTGGTACTTGACAGTAACAGGAGTTCCATTGGCATCCACACGAGTCAATTCAAGCTCTGGTGTTTCACCCTTGAACTGTTTATCAGGAGTAAAGGTTACCTTACCGTCTGCGTTCACTTCAAACTTACCAACATTTGGAACTTCCTTCACAGCTGTTCCATTGTCAAATAGTGGAGTCGAATCTGCTGGGAATGGAACTGAGTCATGGCCTGGAGTGAAGGTCACTTTACCTTCTTGGACTTGGCCTTGCAGACCCTCCGTCTTATCTCCCGTACCAGTTGGAGTCACCTTAGTAAACTCTGGACTGTAGGTTGCAGTGACTGGAGTACCGTTCTTATCCACACGTTTAACAGTTACTGGATCTGGGTTTCCGACAAACTGTTTGTCTGGGGTGAATGTTACAGTTCCGTCTGGCGCAATCGTGTAGGTTCCTTGACCTGGAATAGACTTCTCTTTGCTTCCATCGTCGAAGGTTGGCTCGACTGTTTCATCGATTGGAACCAGTGGATCACCACCTTGGAAGCTTGGAGTGCCCGTTTGTGGAACACCCTGAGGACCTGTGCTGGTTGCATTAGTACCTGTAGGAGTGACTTCTTTCACTACTGCTTGGTACTTGACAGTAACAGGAGTTCCGTTGGCATCCACACGAGTCAATTCAAGTTCTTGTGTTTCACCCTTGAACTGTTTATCTGGGGTGAAGGTCACCTTACCGCCTGCGTCCACTTCGAACTTACCAACATTTGGCAATTCTTTCACAGTTGTACCATTGTCAAATAGTGGAGTCGAATCTGCTGGGAATGGAACCGAGTCATGGCCTGGAGTGAAGGTCACTTTACCTTCTTGGACCTGACCTTGAAGTCCCTCTGTCTTATCACCAGTACCAGTCGGAGTTACTTTCTCAACAACTGGGGTATAGGTCGTGACAGCCGACTCTCCATTTTTATCCACCACTCCAACTTGAACTGGAGTTGCCGGACCATAGAAGGTTTTCAGTGGAGTAAAGACAATTGTTTTATTTACAAGATCTAAATCGTACGTCCCTTGGTCGGCAATGGTTAGCGAAGTTACCTTTTGCCCATTCTCATCATAAAGAAAGACACTACTTTGGACTAGTTCAACGGATTTCTTTGCTCCATTAATGGTTGTTGTCCCTTTTGTAAAGTGAACCTCGCTCTCGCTTGCTCTATCCTCATCAAAGTGAATCGTTGCTGCCTGCTTCTGCCCTTGAAGGCCTTTAGATTTCGCTTCGCTTGCTGAAGGGACAACTGGAAGCGGAACATAATACACCACCCGATACCAGGTAAATTCTTTTTCCAACTCTTCATCTCTAGGATCATCCGCGTTCAGTAAATATTCATCGAGAGCTCCTTCTCCCGACATTGTGTTTGCGTCAATATCCTCTCTTGGATAATAGCCAGGAATTTCAGGAGAAATCACTTGAGACCAAGTTTGGTCTGCAGACCAGGCTGAGTATGTAACACCAGCTGTCGCATCATTTGGCTGCCGTTTCGCCAAAACCTGGTCAATTCTCTTCGTTCGAGTAAACGAATGAGTCTCAACATGTTTTGGAGCAAGGAGTGATAAATCAGTATTGTTTGTTTTTTTGAGATATTCATAATCAATTTCGCGAGTTGCACGAACAGTTTCGGATAGTTCTGTAATCTTGTGTCTAAACTGAAACTTGAATTGTTTTGGACTAGCCGAGTCACCAAAGGTATGATCTGTAAAATCGTTACTGATCAGTTCATATCCTGCATCTTCTAATTCCTTAATTCGACGAGCAGGGTCATAAGAAATTGGTCCATTAGGTTTTCCTACAACTGTGTCTACCTGTCCTAGTTGCACTTCCTTAGACGGATCATTTACATCCACAAAGGTGAAACTTGCAGATGACAGTTTGGTGGACATTTGGATTAAAACATTATTGGACTCAGTGTACTTGGAACTACCATTTGCCATGGCCGAAGAAAGATAAGCCGTAGCACCTGAGGCAGTATCTTGCCCGATAACTGCTCCATCGATAGAAAACTGAACCCTACTTCCAGCAGCAACCGGAGCAGTCGAATGCCAACGAACTGCACGAATCTCTGACCAATCCGATACCTGTTCTGCTCTGAGCCATTGTGAAGCATTAATTTCTGTAGCAGTGCCCGCAGTACGACTATATTGAACTTCCCAGCCTGAAGGTGGTGTTAGAGCTTTTGTCAAACTCACTGTAAATTGAGAACCACGATTTCTGGATTCCAGCTGTTTATCACCTTTCATCGGAAGGGATGATAAAACATAGACATCTGAAACAGGCTGTTTCGCTGCGTTTTTATAGGTCACTCTGAAATCAATCTCATCACCAGGATAGTGTTCTTGGGAATTGTAGGCAAAGTGTTGATCTGTCGCCCTTTTCACTTCAGAGTAGACACCGCTCGCTTCTGAGGCCTGTACGATCACATTGAAGTCATGAGAGGTCGAATTTTTCGAAGTAACAGTAATGCCGTCGAGCTCCCCTAAGTCGTAACCATTCTGAGCTTGAACGTCAGGAAGTTCTTCATCCCAGAAAGCAATCGCTTTATAGGTATAGGTCCCATTTGGAATCGTCTTGTTTTCCAACTTCAAAAGTGTTGGGGGCATAGGGGAGTCTGGGGTTCCCTTTACTTGGGCATAGTAGAGAGTTTTCCCAGTATCTTTATAATTATAATAGACCTTAAAATTAAGGTTTCCACTAAAGTTTAATTGAGGATCAGCCAAATAAGCCAGATGGTAAACTCCCGTTAAGTTTGCGAAGTTCTGGGTAGGTGTGTCTTTACCTGCAGTCCTTGTGATAAAATCTTCTTTAAAACCAGAAGCATCTGTGTGTCGATTAAAGACATCTGTCCGACGGCGTCCAACCATTGAAATTTGCTGGATAACACGCGTCAATTCGGCTGAGGCAGTTTGAGAGAAGGAAACAGTGTTTCCAGTATTCTTAAAAGTGAAATCCGTTCTAGAATCCAACTTACTAATCGTCGAGTCTTTATAGAGACTTTCCCAATTATTAAAACGTGTTTTTGTCTGGAAAAAAAATGCCGAAGTATCATTTGTTGAGGACTTCCTCATCTTGATATTTTTAAACTTGTACTCCAGTTCCTTCACATCTTGCTCTTCCGTCAAACGTAGACTACGGGTGTTACTATTAAAAGTACCTAATAACTCACCTGTAGCTTTATTGTATACTTCTACGGATGCGTCCGGTGAAGAGAAAAATTCATTCCATTGACGCTCCTCAATCACGTTTACTTCTCGATAAGACTCTCGTGAATCCTGTATTTTATGGGTGACCGTATAGTCATTGATAGGATAATCTTTTTCAACCTGAGCAACTGATGAAAGTCGAACATTAGAACGGTATTCTGTTTCACCATAAGAACGAATCATCTCCGAGTCAGACTGATTATAGTGTCTAAATTCAAAGAGAGAAGACTCTGGTTGGTCTGTTTTTTGAACAAAGAGAGTATAGGGGAGAACAGCCGTATTTTGATAACTAGTTCCATCTGCTTTTGTATAGATACCCGTCACAGTTAGCTTTTGCGCTTTTCTATTGATATCTGCTACTTTGGCATTCTTTAACTTGAAAGAAATTGGAATGAGCTTATTTTTATTGTTATTAATATCTTGAAGCGGATTGTTAGCTCTGTTAATCGTCAGATGATAACCCGTCGCATCAGCAGTCCAACCCAGAGCTTTCGCTTCATCTGTCAATTCATAACCTTCTTTTAACTCTATATTATAGGTATAAGAAGTGACAGGATCAATGATATGCCCTCCGACATCACTAATCCCCATACCATTGATCATACGACCATCAAAGACACCATTTCCATAGTTGAAGTAATCATTTCTTGCCGTATTATTCTTAGGATCTTTCGCGCCATTAAATAGATAGAAGGACACACGAGACGAATCTTCATCAACGATACCATCATTATTTCGATCGTAGCCAATGACCTGATGGTTAGACATTGGTGTCAGACCACCTACCCCGTTTTCTAAGACTTTCCATGTGTGTTCAATACTTCCAAGTTCTTTGAGGACATTGCCTTTTTTGTCATAGAGCTTAGCAGTTGCGGTCACCTTGTGGTCTGGCCCAATGGCTTGGACAGCACCTCCCCAGTTCTGAGTCAAAGGATCTATCTGAAAAGTATAGACGAAGTTATAGTTTGCTCCACCTCTCAGATTAACGGGTTCTATCTTTAAATCAAGGTCTCCATTTATTTTTTCTTGACTGAACTTTACACCACCGACAGGAGAAGGGGTCAATTTAATAGCTTTCCCATTTTGGAAATGAATTTTGATATACCCACCAGAATAGTCTGCTTCGTGTCCAGTAATACTAAAGGACAAGGATTCACGGACACTATCTACCGCATGGATATCCTTAATTGGCGAATGAGCTTGAAATGCAGCATTGACTTCATCTAGCGATCTCTTGCGTCTAGAAGAAGTTTTTCCGCTAGAACCGCTTTCTTCCTTGCTTTTCTGCTCAGTTTGAGTTGATTCTAGAGATTGCTTTTTCTCCTCATCTAAAGAAGGCCGACTCGCTTCCTTCGTATTGTCAATTTGAGAAACTGGTTGGCTCTGAGCAACTGGTGCAGATACTTCTGTTTTGGACGGTTCAGTTTTATCCTTCTGGTCCTTAACTGCTTCGTTCTGTGTTACCTCTTTTTGAGGTTCAGAAATGACTTCCTGCCCATTCTCAGCACTTTTTTCCTTCTGTTGAATTTCCGCCTGCGTTTGTTGTTCCTTATTGTTGACTTGAACTTCATCTGCTTGTACTGGAGAAGCAGCCATCACCATAAAGGTTCCTAGCAATACCGAACAGGTCCCAACACTTAACTTTCTAATCGAAAAGCGGGAAAAAGATTGATTAAAAAATTTTTTCTTCATCATTTCTCCTTTATATTCATACTTAACTCAATATAACAGCTTTATCATTATAACCTATCGTGATTAGAATTTCCAATAGAAGGTTTGTTTCATTATAAATTTATTGGTAGGTCAAATTGCATAGAAAAAGGAAACTGTCAGTTCAGCTTCCTTCTGTTATTTTCGGCTCTATAATATTTGTAGTGGGTAAATCCCCTATGGATATCATGGAGCCTATTTTGTTGTAGAAAAAAGTCCCATAAGATCTATAATGAAAAGCAACCAAACCATCATTAGAAAGAATCATATGGAACAACTACATTTTATCACAAAACTACTCGATATTAAAGATCCTAACATCAAGATTGTAGATATCATCAATATGGATATACACAAGGAAATCATCGCTAAACTGGACTACGATGTGCCAGATTGCCCTGATTGTGGAAGTCTGATGAGGAAATATAACTTTCAAAAACCGTCTAAAATTCATTACCTTGAAACGACTGGTATGCCTACTAGAATTCTCCTGAAAAAGCGTCGTTTCAAGTGCTATCAGTGTTCAAAAATGATGGTCGCTGAAACTTCTCTACATCTTAACTTTTCTTCAACCCACTACAGTTGACAAAGAACCTTTTTTTGGAGATAAGGGACTATTGTCCCAGCCTCTTTCGTTTATTCTTCTCTAAATCCTTGTAACTTTAAACCAGCAATCAGAGTATTCGGTTTCTTAAAGTCTTCTACACTATCCTCAAGCGATTTAAAGAAATAAGTCTTTTTAACTCTATCCATATCTGCTTTCTCAAGGTCAAGATCGATAACTATTCTCATCTTTTTATTATCGGTGATAAAATATTCAACCTTAACACCTGGCTCGTCCTTGATTTCAAGATACTCTGGAGAGCTTTCCGCAGCTTCGCGAAAGACTTCTTGAAATTCTTCCAGAGTAATTTCTGCAGGAATTTCCTCTCCAAATTCTCCCAACATATCCATCTTGTATCGTTTTACAACATCTGTGTAAACTAAAGTCAGAGTAACATCGGAGTTATCAATTCTTCCTTTGAGAACTTTGGTCGTTTCCTTGATTTCTTCTTTCACCTGACTAGATGAATCAACCGAACTCGCTGTGCCACTTGACTCTGTTGTTGCGGTGTTGGTTTGACCACAGCCAGCAAGAACAAGTAACGATGCAAAAACTAATCCTAAAACTTTCTTCATTCAAAGTCTCCTATTCCACACTGAAAAGATATGGGTAAACAGGTTGTTGACCTTGGTGGATTTCGACTTCAACATCTTCGAATTCTTCTGCGATTTCTTGGGCGATTTGGTTGGCCAATTCTTCACTTCCATCTTCACCGACATAGAAAGTCACGATTTCACTATCTTCGTCTAGCATGTGTTTCAATGTTTCAGTCAAGGTTTGGTGCATGTCAGGATTTGACACGAGGATTTTCCCATCTACCATACCAAGATTGTCATTTTCATGAATTTCCAATCCATCGATAGTTGTATCACGAACGGCTGTTGTCACACTACCGCTGACTACATCAGCAAGAGCTGCAGTCATACGTTCTTTGTTTTCTTCGATAGACTTGCTTGGATCAAAGGCAAGAAGACTAGTCAATCCTTGAGGAAGGGTACGAGCTTCTACCACTACTGCTGGTTGATCCAATACCTCTGCAGCAGATTGGGCCGCCATGAAGATATTTTTGTTGTTTGGCAAGAAGATGATGTTGCGAGCATTGACCTGTTCAACAGCCTTGATAAAGTCTTCTGTTGAAGGGTTCATCGTCTGACCACCTTCGATGACATAGTCCACACCTTGGGCACGGAAGATATCTGCCAAGCCTTGACCTGCTACTACTGCGATAAGGGCGTATTCCTTCTCTTCAGCTGGCTTGCTGACTTGAGCTTCTTTTTCTACCTGAGCTTCGTGTTGGTTGCGCATGTTATCTACTTTAACCTTGACCAAGCTACCATATTTAAGGCCTTCTTGCATAACAAGACCTGGATCTTCTGTATGGACGTGGACTTTGACGATTTCATCATCGTTGACGACAAGAAGAGAATCCCCTAGGTCATTCAAGTAGTTGCGGAATTCATCATAGTCAAAATCTTTGGCATAAGTTGGACCTTGTTTAAGGGCAACCATAATCTCAGTACAGTAACCGAAGGTAATATCCTCAGTTGCCACATGCCCTGCTACAGACTTGTGGTGCTCTGCATTGATCATTTCACCCATATTAGCTGGAGTTGCTACAAAGTCCTCAGACGCACTGTATTCACCAGTAAGAGCTGATAGGAAACCTTCGTAGATGAAGACCAAACCTTGACCACCTGAGTCCACAACACCAACTTCTTTCAAAACTGGTAGCATGTCTGGCGTTTTGGCAAGAGCTGTTTTAGCTCCTTCTAGGGCTGCACGCATGACCTCAACGGCATCATCTGTTTGCTCCGCTTTTTTCTTGGCACCAATGGCTGCTCCACGAGAAACAGTCAAAATAGTTCCTTCGACTGGTTTCATAACAGCCTTGTAGGCTACCTCGACACCAGATTGGAAAGCAAGAGCCAAGTCTTGACCTGTTAACTCGTCTTTATCTTTGATAGCTTGAGAGAAGCCACGGAAAAGTTGAGAGGTGATAACTCCTGAGTTTCCACGCGCACCCATCAAGAGCCCCTTAGCAAGAATGCTCGCCACTTCTCCAACTGTAGAAGCCGGCTTATCTGCTACTTCTTTGGCACCATTTTCGATGGTCATTCCCATGTTTGTCCCAGTATCTCCATCTGGAACTGGAAAGACGTTTAATGAATTGACATATTCTGCTTGCTTATTCAAACGAGTTGATGCAGCCTGCACCATCTCTTGAAATAAGCTGGTAGTAATTTTTGACACGATTATTCTCCTACAACTTTGATATTTTGAATGTAGACATTCACAGTCTGAGCAGTAATTCCTAGTTGGTTTTCCAAGCTAAAACGAACGCTCTCTTGGATGTTTTTTGAGACTTCACTAATCTTTGTTCCGTAGCTCAACACGGTATAAACATCAACTGCAATGCTGCCATCCTCGGCAGCTTTTACGACGACGCCTTTTGCATAATTTTCCTTACCAAGAAGGGCTTGGAAATTATCTTTGAGGGCATTTTTACTAGCCATACCGACCACACCAAAAATCTCAGTTGCTGCACCACCTACAACGGTTGCAATCACTTCATCTGTCAGTTCGATTTGACCATCTTTTGTATTAATTTTTACAGTCATTTTTTTTACCTCAAATTGTTGATACTCTATTTTATCATATTTCAGCCCAAGTGTAAAAGCAGAATGCTGTATCGGCGGATATTTACTCTATTTTTCAAATAGTTTTATCCTTAGAGCAAAAAAAGACCAGTTAGGTCTTTTCATTTTTATTAAACGCGTTCAACTTTACCTGATTTCAAAGCACGAGCTGAAGCCCAAACTTTTTTAGGTTTACCATCGATAAGAACAGTAACTTTTTGAAGGTTTGGTTTTACGGCACGTTTTGTTTGGTTCATCGCGTGTGAACGGTTGTTTCCTGATACAGTCTTACGACCTGTAAAGTAACATACTTTAGCCATTGTGTTTTCCTCCTATTAGATCTAATATAGCGGATGTGCTAGCACCACATACCGTACTATGTTATCACACTTTCTTGAATTTATCAAGGGCCTAAACTATTTTTTTATTTAACATAGACAACGCCAAGTTTACCAAAGGCTACTTCTCCACGGATAATCAGGGTTTTACTAGTTGGTGCTAGAGGAGCGTCCGCCTTAGCAGCGCCAAAGGATGTTTCTACTTTCAAGTCTACACGCCAGTGTTGCGGAACATAGACTGTTGCATTACCAAAAGCCACTTCGATATTCAGAGTTGCAAAATCACCTAGCATCTCTGCATTATCATAGTAGATTTTAGCATCCCCAAAAGCCACTTCCACTTGGTCATCTACAAGATCTTGATCTTGTTTATAAAAGGTTCCACTGCCAAAAGTAACTTCCTTATCCGTGACGACTGTTTTTTTCCCATCGTACCACCATTTTTTTTCATTCCAGAACTTACTTGAATGCGTCAGATAACCAACACCTAGCACTGCTAAGATACTAGCCCAAAACAAAGACTGGTTTGGAATAGGAAGAATGTTATAAAAATGATTCGCAATCATTAAGGCTACTAGAGCGGTAAAAACTGCTGATGTTAGATGACGACGAAGCAAAGCTTCAACTGATTGGTAAGCAAAAAAGGCGATACCAATCAAAGGCCATATCTTGCCATCCAAAGAAGGAATTCCAAAATTCCCTTGCAGCAAGATCCAAGCTGCTAAAACCAATAAAACAATACCAAATGCTTTCTTTTTCATGTTTTTTACCTCATGTTTCTTAGATTTTCTTTTAGGAGGGATTGGTAATGTCGTGAGACATGAACCTCCTTGTGCGTCTGATAAAAGGAAATGGTGCCCGTTCCTGAAAAGGACTTATCCACTGAGTAAATCTGACGGATGTTTGCGATCGTTGACTTGGACACTCGACTGAAATAGCGAGGTAAGATGGACTCCAACTCATAGAGCTTGAGGCGAACTTCATAGGCTTCCTTCTGGTTATGAGCGTAGATCTTGCTCCCTTCTGTTTCAAAGAAGAGAATTTCTGACAGGTCTAGGTAATATTCACCTGTCCCCTTGTAAAAAGTCAACCTCGGAGCCTTTGACTCTTGCAAAAGTCGTTGCAAGTCTGCAATTTCATCTGTCAAAGCAGGGGTCTTGATGACAATTTCAGTCTCCTCTAAATTGCCGTCAATCTCAATTCGTAACTTCATCACATCTCCTTTCTGACTCTACTATATCAAAGCTAAATTAGGAAAACAAGGGCAAAAAAGCAAGTGGTCATTTTGAAGCAGTAAGTGGTTGTAGGACTAGCTTAACTTACATGTCAAAATAAGAAGAAAAGGAGCCCCCACATGAGACCACAAGCATAGCCAACCAAGACATCCTTGGGATAATGAACACCACCTAGTACTCGGACCAAGGCTAAGAGTCCTGAGCAAATAAGCAAGATCATTCCGATTAAAGTCCAAGCATGGAAACAGGCCATGGAGATGATAGTTGCTGAAAAGACATGGCGACTAGGCATAGACTGTCCCGAACTATCCTTTTCAAGCAGGGGACAGATATCCCACGTTTCATAAGGCCGCGGGTGGTTGATTTTCTTACGAAAAAGAGACAAAATCACAAAACCTGTAGCGGGGACAAGCAAATAGACCACAACTTGCTGACCAAATCCTAGCTGCAGGTAAGTAGTGACTAGCAAGGTCAGATAGACCAGGGGCATAGCTACTGTCATCAAACGATTGAAACTAAGCAATAGAAATAAAAGGGTGGGATGGCTAGTTAGTTTGGAGCTAAGGTTGCTATACCATTCTTGATAATTTTTCATGTATACTTCTCATTATCATTTTATTTTTCCTCTAGGTGAGGCGCTTGTCTTCTAGTATAGTGCAGAAAAAGAAGGCCGTCAAGCCTTCCGAGGTTTATTCTTCTGCATCATCTTCTGTAAATTGACTATTGTAGAGATCCGCGTAGAAGCCAGCTTGGGCCATCAGGTCATCATGATTCCCTTGCTCGATGATATTTCCATCTTTCATGACCAAGATCAAGTCTGCATTTCGAATGGTTGACAAGCGGTGGGCAATAACAAAGGAAGTTCTCCCTTCCATCAAACGGTCCATGGCTTTTTGGATCAATTCCTCTGTCCGTGTATCAACTGAAGATGTCGCTTCATCCAAAATCAAGAGCGGTGCATCTTTGAGAAGCGCACGAGCAATGGTCAAGAGCTGTTTTTGTCCAACAGACAAAGTCACGGTGTCATCCAAAACAGTATCGTAGCCATCTGGCAAAGTCATGATAAAGTGGTGGATTCCCACAACCTTGCTGGCTTCCATCATTCGTTCATCACTAATCCCTGTTTGATTATAGATGAGATTGTCTCGAATCGTTCCTTCAAAGAGCCAGGTATCCTGCAAGACCATTGAAAAGGCATCATGCACTTCTGAACGCGTCATAGCCTTGGTATCCACACCATCAATGCGAATACTTCCCTTATCAATCTCATAAAATTTCATCAAAAGATTGACAATGGTTGTCTTACCAGCCCCAGTCGGTCCAACAATGGCAACCTTTTGACCAGCGTGAGCTGTCGCAGAGAAGTCATGGATGATGGTGCGTTCTGGTGTGTAGCCAAAGGACACCTGATTAAAGACCACTTCACCTTTCATGTTGGTTAATTGTCTTTCCTTATGAGATTCATCTGCCATTTCCTCTTCATCTAGAAATTCGAAGACACGTCCCATAGCTGCACTAGCCTGTTGAAGACTGGTAATTCCTTGGGCAATTTGAGAAAGGGGTTGAGAAAAGATACGCACGTAAGCCATAAAGGCAACGATAATCCCGATACTGATGTGCCCATTCAATGCTAAGGCTGCACCAACGATAATCACCAAGACGTAGCTAAAGTTTCCAATGAATATCATGATTGGCATCATAATTCCTGAAATAAACTGAGATTTCCAGATACTGTCATATAGGCGATGATTTAATTTCGCAAATTCTTCTTTAGTGCTCTCGATAGCATTGTAACTGGTCACCACATTATGGCCAGAGTACATTTCTTCCACATAGCCATTGACGGCTGCCAAATCCTGTTGCTGACTCTTAAAAAAGCCCTGTGACTTGCCCATAAAGACGGACACGAAAACGAAACCGATAAGAGTTGAGACGACGGTTACCAGTGCCAAAATCCAGTTCATCCCAAACATGGTAATCAAAACAGCAATCAACAAGAAACTAGCTGAAAGAACTGTCCCTAGACTTTGGTTAAGAGACTGAGCTGCTGTATCCACATCATTGGTCACGCGCGAAAGGGTATCCCCTTGAGAATGACGGTCAAAATAGCCTAGAGGCAAGCGATTGATTTTTTCCGCGATAGCCTTCCGCAAACGTTGTGAAAAATGTTGGATGCTCGTTGAAAAGATATAGGCTTGTGTATAGTTAAGGATAATACCAAGCACATAAAGGATAACCAAAAAGCTAGCAATACTTGACACAGCCTCCAGGTCAATTCCAGTCATCAAGCCATCTGAGATTAAGTTGGTGATTTCTTTTATCTTGGTTGGTCCATACACCGTGATGATACTAGAACATACAGCTGCGACAACAGCTACTAGTAGGGGAAGTTGGAGACCTGCTAGAAAAGGTCTACACTGTTTCCATAAGGACATTTTCTTATTTTCCATGTTCCAATTCCTCCTTCGATAGTTGTGAATAGGCAATTTCTTGGTAAACTTCATTGGTAGCTAGAAGTTCCTTGTGGGTGCCTTGTCCTACGACTTTACCTTGATCCAAAACCATGATCAGGTCAGCATCCATGATGGTTGAGATGCGTTGCGCTACGATGAGCTTGGTCATGGATTGTGTTTTTTCAGCAAGTTCTTGGCGCAAGTTCCGGTCTGTCTTGTAGTCCAAGGCTGAGAAGGAATCATCAAAGATGAGAATTTCAGGCTTCCGAGCCAAGGCACGTGCAATGGCCAAACGCTGTCTTTGACCTCCTGAGAAGTTGGTCCCACCTTGGGCCACTTCTGAAGCCAGGCCTGCTTCCTTATCCTCGATAAAGTTCTTAGATTGAGCCAATTCCAAAGCTTGCCACATAGCAGCTTCGCTTAGAGGACTTTCTTGACTCTGACCAAAGTCTAAGTTTCCCTTAACATCTCCAGAAAAGAGCACAGCTTTTTGAGGGATATAGCCGACTTTATTGCGCAAATCTTCCAAGTCGTAATCTTGCACATTGACACCGTCGACTAAGATTTGACCAGCTGAGACATCATAAAAACGAGGCAAGAGATTAACAAGTGTCGATTTCCCAGAACCAGTTGATCCGATAAAGGCTACGGTTTGACCCGCCTCTGCCTTGAAGCTGACATGTTCCACAACTGCTTCTGAGTTTTGAGAGTAGCGGAAGGTTACATCTCGGAATTCCACTTGTCCCTGAACTGAAGGAACTGCCACCTGTGGATGACTAGGATTTCCAATAGAAGGATGCAAGTCCAAAACTTGGTTGATACGTCCTGCCGAAACCAAGGTACGAGGAAGGACGATAAAAAGAGCACCCATGAGCAAGAAGCCCATTACGACTTGCATGGCATAGGACATGAAGACCACCATATCGCTAAAAAGAGGCAGACGTTCTGTCAAGCTAGCATCGTTGATGATATAGGCTCCAATCCAGTAAATAGCTAAACTCAAGCCACTCGAAATCCCCATCATAATGGGATTCATAATGGCCATCAAACGGTTGACAAAGAGATTGAGTCGAGTCACCTCATCATTGGCTTCTTCGAATTTCTTGTCTTGGTAATCCTCAGCATTATAGGCACGAACAACTCGAATCCCTGTCAGACTTTCACGGGTGATGCTATTGAGTTTATCTGTCAACTTCTGGATGACAGATTGTTTTGGAAAGGCCAGAGTCATGAGAACAGTGGTCATCAAAACATTGACGATAACAGCAACCACTACTGCCCAGAGCCAGTATTCAGACTTGCCAAGGATTTTCCCAATAGCCCAGATGGCCATGATTGGCCCACGAGTGACTACCTGGAGTCCCATAGTAAAGAGCATCTGAATCTGAGTGATATCATTGGTTGTTCGAGTCAAGAGACTAGGAATAGAAAAACGTTTGATCTCTGTCTGCGAAAAATCCAAAACACGATGAAAAACATCTCTACGTAGATGAGCCGTATAGGAGGCTGCAACACGAGCCGCAAAAAATCCCACTGTTACGGATGTTAGAAAGGCCAAAAGTGACAAGCCCATCATCTTAAGGGCTGGTGACCAAAGCTCTCCCAACTCCGTACCTGGTGTTCCAAGTAATGCTGTAATTTCTGAAATATAAGTCGGCACTTCTAACTCGAGATAGACCGAGAAACAGGTAAAGAGAACAGTCAGGAGAATCATGCCCCATTCTTTTCCTGTAATACGTTTAGCGAGTTTCTTCATTCTCTCCTCCTATTTTTTCTACATTTGCTTGCAGTTTATCAAGGACTTCTTCAAAGATTGCGAGATTCTCTTCAGAAATGCCTTCAAGTAAACTACGGTCAATTCGATCAAAGAATGATTTGATTTGATTTATTTGAGAGCGTGATTTTTCGGTCAAATGAACAAATTTCGCCCGTTTATCACTTGGACTGGTCTCCAACTCCACCAAACCATTTTGTACCATACGCTTGACCAAATTACTAGCAACAGATTTGGTAATATTGAGTTCCTGCTCGATATCCTTAATCAGGACCAGTTCCTCTTTTTGTTCACAATGATCTAAAAAACGCAGAACCTGCCCTTGCGGTCCACCCATAAATTCAATACCACATCGCTTGGCTTCCTTTTGCACCATGAGGTGAACCTGGTGTCCAAAACGTTTAAAGACTAACATTGGTTTATCCATATCTGCTTCCTCCCAAATAAAAAATAGTTCTCTTGAGAACAATTGAGTTTTCATGAGAACTATTTTATCATTTTCAGAAAAGATGTCAAGAAAAAAGTTTTCATGAGAACTATCCTGGTCAGAATTGACATTAGCAGATATTTTCTCTATAATAAGCACTAACTACTGTGGATTGATATCCATTCACTCGATGAAGGGAGAAAACGTTCAAATGAAACCAGAAGAACAAAAAGTTTTAGGGATTTTGGCAACCATTTTTGGAGCCATCGCACTTTTAGGATCTTGGATCCCATTTATTAACTATCTGTCATTTTTCATCGCCATCGTCGCTTTAATCCTAGGGATTATCGGCCTTATCGTCAACCTCAAAAAACGAAAAACAATGGCCATTATCGGAACAGCTCTATCAATTGCTTCTATTGTCCTTTTCTTTACAAACCAGATACTGTACGCTAATATCTACAAAGATTTTGCCAAGGAATTTAATCGCTCCTACAGAGAGGCCAGTGCCTCAATGGAACGCGAAGAAGAAAGCGACTTGACAGATGATAGCAGTGATTTCATCCCTGAAGAGGAGGAAGAGGATTCCTTCACTTGGACCCAAAAAGAGTTTGACGACTTAATCGAAGGTGACCTTGACAACAAAGGAAAAGGTGGCACCAACTACAAGGATATTATCAAAAAACACGGACTGCCAGACTCCGAGTTTGACTCCACTATTGGGGGTTACAATACGAGAAAAGTCACCTATATCTCCATTGGTGACAAAATTAAGACGGTTACCCTAACTTTTGCAAAAGATGACAATGGGCGACTCTTGCTCGTCCAAAAACATGCAGTCGGTCTAGGTCTAGGAAAAAGCAAGCAACAAAACGATTCTGAAACCAGAGTCTAAGCTCCAATATAAAAAGCGAACAGCTAGTAAGTCTGTTCGCTTTTTATATTAGAATCCATCAACGTTGGTATAGATCTTTTGGACATCTTCGTCGTCTTCAAGGACGCTGTAAAGTTTTTCAAAGGTTTCAAGGTCTTCGCCTGACAATTCCACTTCTGACTGAGGAATCATCTCAAGTTCTGTCACTTGGAATTCTTGGACACCTGACTCACGAAGAGCAACGATTGCCTTGTGAAGGTCAGTTGGAGCTGTGTAAACAGTGATTGTTCCTTCTTCAGCTTCGACATCATCCACATCCACATCTGCTTCAAGCAAGAGTTCAAAGATAGCATCCGCATCTTCACCAGCAAATACGATCACACCCTTGTTGTCAAAGAGGTAAGAAACTGAACCAGAAGCACCCATGTTTCCACCATTCTTACCAAAGGCTGCACGGACATTGGCCGCGGTACGGTTGACGTTTGACGTCAAGGTATCAACGATCAGCATAGAACCATTTGGTCCAAATCCTTCGTAACGTCCTTCTGTAAAGGTTTCGTCTGTGTTTCCTTTTGCTTTATCAATCGCTTTATCGATAACGTGTTTTGGCACTTGGGCTTGTTTAGCACGGTCGATAACGAATTTCAAAGCAGTGTTTGATTCTGGATCCGGATCACCTTTTTTAGCTGCTACATAGATTTCTACACCAAATTTTGCATATACTTTAGAGTTAGCTCCATCTTTAGCCGTTTTCTTGGCTACGATATTGGCCCATTTACGTCCCATTAGGAATCTCCTTTTTTCACATTTTAATCTTTCTTATTATAACACAAGTCCATCTGATTTTCACTAGAGGAAATGGATTTTCTTTCTTAAATCCAGCTAGGATTGTCCTTTAGCTACCAAGATTGCCTTGCCTTCTTTTATCAGGGGATGGCGGAAAAGTGAAAAGTACAGTTGGGTGGTCATGGCAACCCAGATAAGTGGTTCACAGAGGATGACTCCCCTATAGCCCGCCCAAGGGATAATCAAGACCACAAAAACGATTTTGCCGATTAATTCGATAAAACTGGAAACAAGTGGTAAGATTTTTTGCCCCAAGCCCTGCAAGCAATTGCGATAAATCAGCAAAAGGCTCAAAATCGGATAAAAGACTGAACTGATTTGCAGGTAGAGACTACCATTTTCTACCAAGTCAGTATCTGTTGAACTGGCCAAGAAGGAAACCAAGGTCGGACTAGCAAAAAAGAGAAAGATACAGACAAAACCTGCCCAAGACATGCTCAGGCGACTGCCGATTCGAAGACCTTGAACAATGCGGTCTGGTCGTTTCGCACCGAGATTCTGAGAGGCAAAGGTCGTCATGGCAGAAGAAACGGCCGTCATGGGAAGCAGAGCAAAGGCCATAATGCGTCGTGCCGCTGTTTGGGCACTAATAATCACTGCGCCAAAGGTATTGACAGAAGACTGTAAAATCACACTACCAATAGACACAATCGAACTCATCAAGCCCATAGCCAAACCTTGCTCCAAGAGATCCGCGTACAAGCTCTTGTCCCATTTGAAATGTTTAAACTGTGGCAAGAGTTCTGGAACGCTTTTGCGGATATAATAAAAGCAAAGAAGCGCTGACAACCCTTGTGAGATAATGGTAGCAAGTCCCGCAGATTGAACACCCAGTTGCAGTTGCGTAATAAAATAGAGATCGAGAATCACATTGACCAGAGCAGAGAAAATCAGAAAACCAAGCGCAGCCAGACTGTCACCAATAGATCGCAACAAGCCAGCAAAGAGATTATAAGCGAAGCTAACTCCGACACAGGTCACAATCATGGAAATATATTGATAGGATTGGGGAAGGATTTCTGCAGGGGTATCTAAATATTGCAAGAGTGGATATAGACCGACAAAGCCCATCAGCATAACTAAAATACTTAGAAGTCCTCCTAAAATCCAGGTTGCAGCAACCGCTTCTTTGATTTTGGTGAAATTACGAGCCCCATAATAGCGGGCAATGACAATCCCCATGCCATTTCCAACACCAAGCGTAAAGCCTATAATCAAGTCAAAAATGGCCGTTGTTGCTCCTACTGCTGCCAAGGATTCTTGACCAAGAAATCGCCCAACAATCAAGACGTCAGCTGTATTATAAAGCTGTTGAAAGATATTAGACAGCAAGATTGGAAAGGCAAAGCTTAAAAGCGAAGGAAGGATTGGGCCATTGACCAAATCCACTTTTCTTTTCTTATTCATAAACCTATTATATCAGCTTTCTAGAGGAGCGACAAGGATTGCTTGAAATCAATTGCCTACCGAGAGACAATTTGCTATAATCAAGAAAAGGAGGTCATTTATGAGTTTGACCAGTCAATTAATAACCGATGCATTTCCAGATCTTGATAAGGTTGAAAAGCTCAACAATGAAGCCTTCCCCGAGGAAGAACGAGTCCCACTGTCTGAGCTTTTACGCTATCAGGACCGAGATGACGCCCACTTTTTCGCCTTTTATAACCAAGAAGAGTTTGTCGGATTTTCTTTTGCCATCTCCAATCAAAAAGCCTTTTATATCAGCTTTTTTGCCATCATGCCCCACCTGAGAAGCCACGGTTATGGGAAGGAAATCATCGAAAAACTGACTGAGTTTTACCAGCGAACCATGTTGCTGGAAGTTGAGCGATTAGATGAAGACTGCGATAACTTGGAACAAAGGAAGGCTAGAATGGACTTCTATCGGCAAAATGGCTTTAAAACAGCCAACGCTTTCCTTGAGTACGATGATTTGAGTTTTGAAATCCTCTATCGTGGCGATCACTTTGACGAAGAAGCCTATCGTGACATCTTCCAGAAATTGCAAGATGAACATTACTTTGACTTTCATATCGAATACAGACGCTTTAGTGATCATTAGTTCGTTTGAGTTAAATAAAAAAGTAGCAGAAAATCTGCTACTTTTATTTTTATTCTTCAATTTCGATTCCAAGATCATCGCCAAGGTCAAGTGTTACTTCTTGGTTAGAAGTCGTCTCCGCTACTGGACTATGATCAGAAGCTTCTTCATCTTCAATCAACCCATATTGAACACGGACTTGATGGTCAATAGCGTCAAAGATTTCCGGATGATCTGCCAAGTATTTCTTAGCATTTTCAGATCCTTGCCCGATTTTTTCACCCTTATAAGAGTACCAAGCTCCTGCTTTTTGGATGATATCAAGGTCACTTGCAATCTTCAAGAGCTCACCAGTCTTAGAAATCCCTTCTCCATACATGATTTCAACAAAGGCTTCCTTAAATGGTGGAGCCACCTTGTTTTTCACGACCTTGATCTTGGTTTCCTTACCGACATTGGTATCTTTTTGGTCACCAGTTCCCTTGATTTGTGTGCTTCCACGAACATCCAAACGGACTGAAGCGTAGAATTTCAAAGCACGTCCACCAGGTGTTGTTTCTGGATTTCCAAACATGACTCCAACTTTTTCACGCAACTGGTTGATAAAGATGGCAATTGTTTTGGTTTTATTGATAGAAGCTCCGAGTTTACGCATGGCCTGGCTCATCATACGAGCTTGCAAACCAACGTGGCTGTCTCCAATATCCCCATCAATTTCTGCACGAGGTACAAGGGCCGCAACTGAGTCAATAACAACAAGGTCAACTGCACCTGAGTCAATCAATTTCCCTGCAATTTCAAGACCTTGCTCACCTGAGTCTGGTTGTGATAAGAGCAATTCGTCAATATTCACACCAAGGGCTGCTGCATAGGCTGGATCAAGGGCATGTTCCGCGTCGATAAAGGCAGCGATACCGCCTTCTTTTTGAGCTTGCGCAACAGCGTGAAGGGCAACTGTTGTTTTACCAGATGATTCTGGTCCATAGATTTCGATGATACGTCCCTTAGGATAACCACCTGAACCAAGAGCAATGTCTAGAGCCAATGAACCTGAACTCATCACTTGAACTTTTTGCTCTGCTCGCTCCCCCAAACGCATGATTGAGCCTTTACCGAAATCTTTCTCAATCAATTTAAGAGCATCGTTCAAGGCTTTTTCACGATCAGCTCCAAATTTTTTTCCGATTTCATCTAATTTTTTTGTTGGTTTTTTCGCCATTTTGTTCTCCTATATTCTACTGGTCCTTAGACCTATCTTTTATTATACCAAAATTTAGTCACTTAATAAAGCCTTGCGAACTAGGTTAAAGGCATGCATTACCGCAATATGACGAACATCTGCACGGCTCCTTCCTGCGATATTCGCCTTGATAACTTCTGTTCCTTTTGCATGTGCCAAGCCGATAAAGACGGTTCCAGCTGGATGCCCCTCTAGGCTATCTGGTCCTGCCACACCCGTCAAACTAACTCCGTAGTCAGACTGAGTCTTGAGACGTGCCTGCTCTGCCATTTTTCGAGCGGTAAACTCAGAAACGACCCCGTATTCTTTCAGCTCTTGCTCGGAAATATCCAGCATCTTGTACTTTTCCTCTAGGCTGTAGGTGACAAATCCTCCATTAAAGATAGCTGACACACCTGAAAAGTCTGCTAAAGTAGCCTGAAAGAGGCCTGCCGTCAAACTCTCTGCTGCAGTAATGCTTTTCTGTCTCTTCTTTAGCTCTTCTACAACGACACTTGCTAGACTGGTTTCTTCTCCATATCCATAACAGATGTCTCGCAGTGACTGTCCATCGAAAGTTTGGCGATTCAAAATGTGATTCTCCAAGATGTCCAAGGCTTGATCAGCCTTTTCTTGACTGACTGCTTTTGTAGACAAGCGCAAGGTCACTTCTCCCGTTTTGGCATAAGGAGCCAAGGTTGGATCCGTTTGCTGGTCAATCAAGTCCGCCAAAATAGTCACCAACTGACTTTCACCAATCCCAAAGAAACGGAGCACTCGGGAATAGAGCTTAGTACCAGTCATTAACTTGGGTAAGAGCTGATTTAGGACCATGGGTTTCAACTCACTAGGAGGTCCTGGAAGAACCACGTAAGTCACTCCGTCAGCTTCCGACACTCCTCCGACAGCTAAGCCTGTCTCATTTGGCAATGGGGTTGCTCCTTCCACAATTTGAGCTTGCCTCTCATTATTGGGGGTTCGCGCATAGTCAGGTCTATGAGCAAAAAAGTGATCGAGTTTTTCCTGGGCTTGAGGATCAAACACCAAGGCTTTTCCCAAAAATTTTGCCAACGTTTGTTTGGTCAAATCATCTTCAGTTGGCCCCAAGCCTCCTGTCAAAATGACTAAACTGCTACGCAAACTTGCAATTTCTAGCAAGGACATCAGGCGCGCTTCATTATCTCCGACAGCTGTTTGGAAATAAACATCTACTCCAATTTCTGCTAGCTTTTCTGATATGAACTGGGCGTTGGTATTGACAATCTGCCCTGTCAAAATTTCCGTTCCTACAGCAATAATTTCTGCTTTCATTTTTCCTCCTACCTATCTATTCGGATTCTTTTTGAAAAAATCGCAGGAACTTTCCCACGATTTAATCCTTTTTTATTCTGTTTCTTCGCTTGAAGCACTAGTACTTGATGAAGGTGCAGGTCGACCAAATGCCGTCTCGTAAAGAACAACATTGGTTTCCAACTCAGTCACTTCCTCTTTACCTAGTGAACGACGTAAAAGATTTTGCATTTCGAGCATATGTTCTGAGGTGACTATTTGATAAGAAATCCCCTGCAACTCGGCATCTTCTCCACGTAATTGATGCGTTTCGATATTCTTGAAGGAATCTTGATAGCCGAGCAATTGTGGAATGCTCTTGGCTGAAAGATCGACGTTAGTCTGCATATTGTTGCTCAATGCTTTGAGGATGCCTTGATAGTGGCTCACACTATTTAGACTCAAAACCTTCTCTACGATTTTTTGAATAACTTCCCGTTGACGTTTTTGACGACCATAATCTCCTTCTGGATCTTGGTAACGCATCCGTGAATACACCAGCGCTTCCTCTCCATTCAAGGTTTGTTCTCCAACACCAATGGAAATCTTATTAAACTCTTCTTGGTCAGCAATCGAAATCGGGAAACCGAGTGTATTGTTGACGGTGATTCCCCCAACTGCATCCACCAATTGTTGAAGACCTTGCATATTGACCATGACATAGCGGTCTATATGGATATTCATCATCTTTTGAATAGTAGAAATCGCCAGTTCCGCACCGCCATTGGCATAGGCAGCATTGAGTTTGGCTTCCTGAACTTGGCCGTCTCCAAGGTCAATCTTGGTTAAAATATCCCGTTCCAAACTCATCATAGTGGTTTTCTTGGTCTTCGGATTAACGGTCAGGAGAATCATGGAATCACTATTCCCCACCCATGGATCTGTCCGTTCCACATTTCCCGTATCTACCCCCATCAAGAGGATGGTCAGAGGCTCAGTCGCCTCGATAACATTGGTTTCTTCACCAATCTTTTTATAAGTCTTTTCACTCAAGGTTGCTGTTCCTTGTTGGAAAATGGTGTAACCATAAACCGCTACACCTACAACTGTTACTGCTAGAAAGGCTAGCACCATTCCAATTAATTTTTTGATCATCTCGTTATTCATCTATCAGTCTGCCCATAAGGCAAACATCTAAAAATATCCCTTCTGCTAAATAGGCTCCTCTTTCTTGCAAGCCTTCTGTGATAAATCCCATTTTTGAATAGAGGTGGATAGCGGCCTCGTTTCGTTTTTGCACACTTAGTTGTAAGCGACGCAAAACAGCACTCGATTTAGCCCACTCAATGCCTTCTTCTAGAAGTATGGTAGCCAAACCTTGGTTCCAAAATTTCTTTTGAATCGCCAAAAAAACATCACCAATATGCCGAACCCTTACATGCTGATCAGCAGTGATATTCAAAACACCTGCAAGCTCATCATTCAGCAAGGCGAGGAGAGTGATTTGATTTTCTGAAGCAGCTTGTTTTTCGATGAAAAGAGCCATTTCAGACGCAGTCATCCCTATGCCATGTTCATCTAAGCTAGTGAAGTCTGTCTCTCGACCGACTTGATTTAAAAATGCAACCAAAGCTGCGGCATCTGAAATCTCAGCCTCACGAATACACAATTCATACTCCATCCTGAAGCTCCTTAATTAGGTGTTCAGCCCGAGAACCATGAGCTGTAAATTGAAGGCAACGACCCTCGGCTTCTTTCAAAATTTCCAACTCCAAGTAGGAATCTGGTAAATCCTCACCCAAAAGATGCCCCCACTCGATAACAGTCACGCCACCACCAAAGAGAAACTCATCCAAGTCAATAGAATCAGCGTCCCCTTCGATACGGTAAACATCCAAGTGGTAAAGTGGCAAACGCCCTTCGTACTCTCTGACAATGGTATAGGTTGGACTTTTAATCATCTGACGGATATCCAAACCCTTGGCAAGACCTTTTGTAAAGGTTGTTTTACCCGCGCCCAACTCACCCGTCAAGATCAGAACATCGTCTTTTTGCAGGATACGACCTAATCTTTCTCCGAGAGCTAGAAGCTCTTCTTCATTTTTTGTGTGCATGCTACTATTATACCAAAAAGTTTCCTTTTGTGTGAATTTTCTTTACAAACTTACTATAATGATTTTAAAGAATTATCCTCTACTTAAAAGAATAGAAAAATCGCAAAAACAAACAAGATATCTCGAATCAGATGGCTATAAAAGGAAATTTCTCTGTGAAGGCATTTTGGGAAAAGAAAACGTGCGCATAGAAAACCGATACCGACATACAAGAGAATCGAGGCAATTACAAAAGGATTTCTCAGGAAAAGCACAGTAGCTAAAACGGAAATGACGACTGTTTTCTTTTTATTTAGGTAATTTTCTATATCTCGAAAAATTTTATCAAAAGGTAAGAAAATCAATAGATCTACTCCTAGCAAGAAAAAGAAGGAGGGTAAAAAGAGGTCAACCAGTTCCTGCTGCATCTTGCTAGTGGTTTGGATGCTTTCTGAGAGAAGCAGACAAGTTGCCAGAAGATTGACTACTAAAAGGAGGCCATAAATAAGACTCACATTCTTTTGAACATGTAAAATACTATGTCTAGACTGGTCTGCTGTATGGAAATAATTTATCCCAGCGCACAAAACAGAAATTCCTACTATCAAAATCAAAAAATAAGCATTGGTCTGTTTTAAAGATAAAAAGGATTCTTTCCATAATAGACAACTACTATAACTAATCTGGATGACTGCAATCAGTAACAATAGGCGAATTGATTTTACCATTTCTTTTCCCTCCCTATATGGGATTATACCTTATGAGGAGTTTGAAATGATTGTTTCCGCCTCAAGTGTCCATTTTTTGTGCTCAACTGACCAAAAAACAGTTCTGTTGTACACAGAACTGTTTTTTTACCAGTCTAATCCTTAAACCAGAGAGCAATTTCACGTTTTGCAGAAGCTTCCGAATCGGAGCCGTGAACTACATTTTGAATGGCTTGATTTTCTCCTGCAGCCTTGGCAAAATCTCCTCGGATAGTTCCTGGCAGAGCTTCTTCTGGACGAGTAGCCCCCATCATGGTCCGCCAAGTTTCAATCACTTTCGGACCTGATAGAATGCCCACCACTACTGGTCCTGAAGTCATAAACTGACGGATAGGAGGATAAAAACTTTTTTCAACCAAGTCTTGATAGTGTTGGTCAATCAAAGCTTCTGAAACTGCTGAACGTAACTCTAATTTTTCGAGTTTGAAACCTCGTTGTTCCATTCTTTGCAGAATTTCGCCAACCAGCCCTCTTTTCACACATCTGGCTTAATGATAAAGAATGTTTGTTCCATATGGACACCTCCTTGGCATTTTAGTTCTTCTATTCTACCATACTTTATGAAAAAGTGGGAAAATTTTCTGAAATAAAGCAAAGAGAACCCAAAGGTTCTCTTGTTTGCTTTTATTCTACTGTTTCTTCAACTTGGATTTCCACAACTTCCTCTACAGGAGCAAGTTCTGCCTCTTCTTGTTCTGGAGCCAGATATTCTGCTTCATTGATAGCTTGTGGTTCAAGGTTACGGTAGCGAGCCATACCAGTACCAGCTGGGATGATCTTACCGATGATAACATTTTCTTTAAGTCCAAGGAGATGATCTTTCTTACCACGGATGGCCGCATCTGTAAGGACACGAGTTGTTTCCTGGAAGGAAGCCGCTGACAAGAAACTATTGGTTTCAAGTGAGGCTTTGGTGATTCCCATAAGAACTGGGCGACCAGTCGCTGGAACTCCACCTGCGATAAGAACATCCTTGTTGGCATCTGTAAAGTCATTGATATCCATAAGGGTACCCATGAGGAGGTCTGTGTCACCTGGATCCATGACACGAACTTTACGGATCATTTGACGAACCATTACCTCGATGTGCTTGTCACCGATTTCTACCCCTTGGCTACGGTAAACTTTTTGTACTTCACCGAGAAGGTAGGTTTCAACTGACAAGACATCACGAACGGCAAGGAGGCGTTTCGGTTGGATAGAACCTTCTGTAAGAGCTGCACCGCGAGAGACTTGGTCTCCAACTTCGACACGCATACGTGCTGTAAATGGCACCACGTATTCGCCTTCGCCAGTTTCACCCTTAACAAAGACTTTCTTAGTACGAGTTGAAGCATCTTCTTCGATGGCTGTAACCTCACCCTTGACTTCAGTGATAACCGCTTCCCCTTTTGGATTGCGGGCTTCAAAGATTTCTTGGACACGAGGAAGCCCCTGAGTGATATCGGTATTTGAGGCAACCCCACCCGTGTGGAAGGTACGCATGGTAAGCTGTGTACCAGGTTCCCCGATAGATTGGGCAGCGATTGTACCAACTGCTTCACCAACTTCAACCGCATCACCAGTCGCCAAGTTGATACCGTAACAGTGACGGCAGACACCATGACGAGTGTTACATGTAAATACGGAACGGATAGTGACTTCTTCCACACCAGCATTGACAATTTCACGCGCCTTGTCTTCTGTAATCAACTCATTTGGACCAATGATCACTGCGCCAGTTTCTGGGTGTTTAACAGTTTTCTTAGTGTAACGACCATTGAGACGCTCTTCGAGAGACTCGATCATCTCTTTTCCTTCTGCGATAGAGCGGATCAAGAGACCACGGTCTGTTCCACAGTCGTCCTCACGGATGATCACGTCTTGGGCAACGTCAACCAAACGACGAGTCAAGTAACCTGAGTCGGCTGTCTTAAGGGCCGTATCGGTCATACCCTTACGGGCACCGTGAGTTGAGAAGAACATTTCGAGTACTGACAAGCCTTCGCGGAAGTTTGAAAGGATTGGCAATTCCATGATACGTCCGTTCGGAGCAGCCATCAAACCACGCATACCGGCAAGCTGTGAGAAGTTTGAGATGTTACCACGAGCTCCAGAGTCCATCATCATAACGATTGGGTTCTTCGGATCTTGGTTGGCAACCAAACGTTTCTCCAATTTTTCACGAGCCGCACGCCATTCAGCGGTAACTGCATTGTAGCGTTCGTCATCTGTGATCATACCACGACGGAATTGTTTTGTGATTTGTTCTACACGTTTGTGTGATTCTTCGATAATCTCAGCCTTGTCTTCAACCACTGGAATGTCAGCGATCCCCACTGTCAATCCTGCAAGAGTTGAGTGGTGGTATCCGAGGTTCTTCATGCGGTCAAGTAGGGCAGAAGTTTCTGTCGTACGGAAACGTTTGAAGATTTCAGCGATGATATTTCCAAGATTTTTCTTCTTAAATGGAGGGTTGAGTTCAAGATTGCGAATGGCTTCCTTGATATCTCCACCTAGTGGCAAGAAGTACTTAGCTGGAACACCTTCTGTTAAGTTAGCATTTGTTGGTTCTTGCAAGTAAGGTAGACCCTCTGGCATGATATCATTGAAAAGGATTTTACCAACCGTTGTCAGCAAGACCTTGTGTTTTTGCTCTTCTGTCCATGGTTTGTTGAGGCTATCTGTTGCAATACCAACACGTGAGTGGAGGTGAACATAGCCATTGCGGTAAGCCATAACAGCTTCGTCACGGTCTTTGAAGACCATTCCTTCACCTTCACGACCAGCTTCTTCCATGGTCAAGTAGTAGTTACCCAAAACCATGTCCTGAGATGGAGTAACAACTGGTTTACCATCTTTGGGGTTCAAGATATGCTCAGCAGCCAACATCAAGATACGAGCTTCTGCTTGGGCTTCTTCTGAAAGTGGTACGTGGATGGCCATTTGGTCCCCGTCAAAGTCGGCATTGTAGGCTTCACAGACAAGTGGGTGCAAGCGAAGGGCCTTACCATCAATCAAGACTGGCTCGAAGGCTTGGATACCCAAACGGTGAAGGGTCGGTGCGCGGTTCAAAAGCACTGGGTGTTCTTTGATTACTTCTTCAAGGATATCCCAGATGCGTTCATCTCCACGTTCCACCAAGCGTTTCGCTGCTTTGACGTTTTGCACGATGTCACGAGCGACAATTTCACGCATGACAAATGGTTTAAAGAGCTCGATCGCCATTTCACGCGGCACACCACATTGGTACATCTTAAGAGTTGGACCAACGGCGATAACGGAACGTCCTGAGAAGTCAACACGTTTACCGAGCAAGTTTTGACGGAAGCGTCCTTGTTTACCTTTGAGCATGTGGCTCAATGATTTGAGTGGACGGCTACCTGGTCCTGTAATCGGACGACCACGACGACCATTGTCAATCAAAGCATCAACCGCTTCTTGAAGCATACGCTTCTCATTTTGAACGATGATACCTGGTGCATTCAACTCAAGCAAACGAGCCAAACGGTTGTTACGGTTGATAACACGGCGGTAAAGGTCGTTCAAGTCAGATGAGGCAAAACGCCCACCATCCAACTGCAACATTGGACGAAGGTCTGGTGGGATGACTGGAAGGATGTTGAGAATCATCCATTCAGGTTTGTTTCCAGACTTGTAAAAGGCATCCAAGACATCCAAACGACGGATGGCTTTGACACGTTTTTGTCCAGTAGCTGTTTTCAACTCTTCTTTGAGTTCAGCAATTTCTTTTTCAAGATCTACTTGTTTCAAGAGGTCTTGGATGGCTTCGGCACCCATCTTGGCAACGAATGATCCATAACCATACTCACGCAAGCGTTCACGGTATTCACGCTCTGTCATGATAGACTTGTGCTCAAGTGGTGTATCCTTCGGATCAATCACCACATAAGCCGCAAAGTAGATAACTTCCTCGAGGGCACGAGGACTCATATCAAGGGTCAAGCCCATACGGCTTGGAATCCCCTTGAAGTACCAGATGTGAGATACAGGAGCTTTCAACTCGATGTGCCCCATACGCTCACGACGAACTTTCGTACGCGTTACTTCAACACCACAGCGGTCACAAACAATCCCTCTGTAACGAATGCGTTTGTACTTGCCACAAGCACATTCCCAGTCTTTTGTAGGACCAAAGATGACTTCGTCAAAGAGTCCTTCACGTTCTGGTTTCAAGGTACGGTAATTGATTGTTTCAGGTTTTTTGACTTCTCCATAAGACCATGAACGGACTTTGCTTGGAGAAGCTAGGGTGATTTGCATACTTTTAAAACGATTTACATCAACCACTATTTCTTCCCTTTCTATTCTAAGTGAACTGCTTATTCTTGTTCAGCAGCTTCTTCTGTTGCTTCCGCTTTTGTTGCTTTTTCAGCTTCTTCAGCTTCAAAGGCTGCTTTAGCCTCTTGGGCTGCTTTTTCGCGGGCTTTTTCAAGGTCATCTACGTGGATGACATCTTCGTCCATTCCTTCATCCAAGTCGCGAAGTTCCACTTCTTGGTCATCTTCGTCAAGAACACGCATGTCAAGACCAAGAGATTGCAATTCTTTGACAAGAACTCGGAAGGATTCTGGAACACCTGGTTTTGGAATTGGTTTTCCTTTTGTAATAGCTTCATAAGCTTTCAAACGTCCGTTGATATCGTCAGACTTGTAAGTCAAGATTTCTTGAAGGACATTTGACGCACCATAGGCTTCAAGAGCCCAAACTTCCATCTCACCGAAACGTTGTCCACCAAACTGAGCTTTACCCCCGAGTGGTTGTTGGGTAACGGTTGAGTATGGTCCGACTGAACGAGCGTGCAATTTGTCATCAACCATGTGGTGGAGTTTGATCATGTACATGACACCAACTGATACACGGTTGTCAAACGGCTCTCCTGTACGTCCATCGTAAAGGATTGTTTTGGCATCGCTATCCATACCTGCTTCTTTAACAGTGTCCCAAAGGTCTTCCGAACTTGCTCCGTCAAAGACTGGTGTTGCGATATGGATACCAAGAGTACGGGCTGCCATACCAAGGTGGAGTTCCATAACCTGACCGATATTCATACGTGATGGCACCCCAAGTGGGTTCAACATGATATCGACTGGGGTTCCGTCTGGAAGGTAAGGCATGTCTTCTACAGGAACGATACGAGAGACAACCCCTTTGTTTCCGTGACGTCCGGCCATCTTATCTCCGACCTTGATCTTACGTTTTTGAGCGATGTAGACACGAACTAGCATATTCACGCCGGATTGCAATTCATCACCGTTTGCACGTGTAAAGATCTTAACATCACGAACGACACCATCGGCACCGTGAGGTACACGGAGAGAGGTGTCACGCACTTCACGAGACTTGTCTCCAAAGATAGCGTGCAAGAGACGTTCTTCAGCTGAGAGGTCTTTCTCACCCTTAGGTGTGACTTTACCTACAAGGATGTCCCCTTCTTTAACCTCAGCACCGATACGGATGATACCCATTTCGTCGAGATCTTTAAGGGCATCTTCACCAACGTTTGGAATTTCACGAGTAATTTCTTCAGGCCCAAGCTTTGTATCGCGGGTTTCTGATTCGTATTCTTCAAGGTGGACAGATGTGTAGACATCGTCTTTGACCAAGCGTTCGCTCATGATAACGGCATCCTCGAAGTTGTAACCTTCCCATGTCATGTAGGCAACGATTGGGTTTTGTCCAAGCGCCATTTCCCCTTTTTCCATAGAAGGTCCATCAGCGATAAAGTCGCCTTTTTCAACAATATCGCCGACTTTTACGAGAGTACGTTGGTTGTAAGCAGTACCTGAGTTTGAACGACGGAATTTTTGGATGTGGTAAACATCAAGTGAGTTATCTTCACGACGAACTTCTACCTTGTCAGCATCTGCGTAAGTAACTTTACCACCATGCTGAGCAATCACAGCTGCACCTGAGTCATGAGCTGCTTGGTATTCCATACCAGTACCAACGTAAGGCGCTTTTGGATCAATCAATGGCACAGCCTGACGTTGCATGTTGGCACCCATGAGGGCACGGTTGGAGTCATCGTTTTCCAAGAAAGGAATACATGCAGTCGCAACGGCAACTACCTGTTTTGGTGACACGTCCATGTAGTCAACCACTTCTGCTGGATACTCTTGGTTGACCCCTTGGTGACGTCCCATGACAACCTTTTCAGCAAAAGTACCATCTTCGTTGAGGCGAGAGTTGGCCTGTGCTACAGTAAATTCATCTTCTTCATCGGCTGTCAACCAAACGATCTCGTTGGTAACAACACCTGTTTCACGGTCAACCTTACGGTATGGTGTTTGAACAAAACCATACTTGTTCAAGTGTCCGTAAGATGACAAGTTGTTAATCAAACCGATGTTAGGTCCTTCAGGTGTCTCGATTGGACACATACGACCATAGTGAGTGTAATGCACGTCACGTACTTCATATCCAGCACGGTCACGTGTCAAACCACCAGGTCCTAAAGCTGACAAACGACGTTTGTGAGACAACTCAGAAAGCGGGTTGTGTTGGTCCATGAACTGTGACAACTGTGATGAACCAAAGAATTCTTTGACCGCAGCTGTTACAGGACGGATATTAATGATTTGTTGCGGTGTCAAAACTTCATTGTCCTGAACAGACATACGCTCACGAACATTACGTTCCATACGAGAAAGCCCAAGACGTACTTGGTTGGCAAGCAATTCACCAACTGCACGGATACGACGGTTTCCAAGGTGGTCGATATCATCCACACGTCCAATACCTTCCGCCAAGTTGAGGAAGTAGCTCATCTCTGCAAGGATATCCGCAGGAGTTACAACACGAACCTTGTCGTCAGGGTTAGCATTTCCGATGATGGTTACAACACGGTCTGGATCCGTTGGCGCAACAACCTTGAATTTTTGAAGCACAACTGGTTCTGTCAAAACAGCTGCATCGTTTGGAATATAAACAATCTTGTTCAAGTCGCCATCCAAGTGACTCTCGATGCTTTCAATCACGCTACGAGTCATAACGGTACCAGCTTCTACCAAGATTTCACCAGTTTCAGGATCTACCAATGGCTCAGCAATAGTTTGGTTGAGCAAGCGTGTTTTGATGTTGAGTTTTTTATTGATCTTGTAACGACCAACGGCTGCCAAATCGTAGCGACGTGGGTCGAAGAAACGTGCCACAAGCAAGCTACGTGAGCTTTCAGCAGTTTTAGGCTCACCTGGACGAAGGCGTTCGTAGATTTCTTTCAAGGCTTCGTCTGTACGAGAATCCATTGGATTCTTGTGGATATCTTTTTCAACGGTATTGCGAACCAATTCGCTATCACCAAAGATGTCAAAAATTTCATCATCACCAGAGAAACCAAGCGCACGAACCAAGGTCGTAAACGGAATTTTACGGGTACGGTCAATACGAGTGTAGGCGATGTCTTTAGAGTCACTTTCCAGTTCCAACCAAGCTCCACGGTTAGGGATAACAGTTGATCCGTAACCCACTTTGCCGTTCTTGTCTACTTTGTCATTAAAGTAAACACCTGGTGAGCGGACCAACTGAGAAACGATAATACGTTCACCACCATTGATGATGAAAGTACCCATTTCGGTCATGATTGGGAAATCACCAAAGAAGACTTCTTGGGTCTTGATTTCGCCTGTTTCTTTATTGATCAAGCGGAAGGTTACAAAAATTGGTGCTGAGTAGCTAGCATCGTGGATACGAGCTTCTTCGAGCGTGTATTTTGGTTCCTTGATTTCATAGCCAACAAATTCCAACTCCATTGTGTCTGTGAAGTTTGAAATTGGCAATACATCTTCAAATACTTCCTTAAGACCGTGATCTAGGAAATCTTTGAATGAATCCGTTTGAATTTCAATCAAATTTGGTAAGTCAAGAACTTCTTTGATTCTTGAAAAACTACGACGGGTACGATGTTTCCCGTATTGAACGTCATGTCCTGCCAAGATGATTCTCCTTTGTAAATAAATTCCAAGCCTTGTCAATCAGGCTTTTCTAATCGTCATATGGTTTTTAAAACCCCTATCACCGTGTCCCTTTGATGAATTTTCAGAATCTTTAAATCTTTGTTACAAGCACTCAAAAACCTGAAAAAAAGCACAAAAAGAGCAGCTAAATCCGACTTTTTCAGGAGATTTAACTGCTGTGAGTCCTGTCTGGACAATATTTCAGACAAAACCTACGACAAATGATTATTCTTATTATACCTTATTGGCCAAGATTTTTCAAGGTTTTTTTACCATTTTTCAAACAATCTTTTCCTATAAAATGCTTTAACTTTTCAAAAGAATGAAGCATAAAATTTTCTTTCAAAAACTAGGAAAACGCTTGCATAAATGTTTACCTCATGCTATACTGATAGGGAATAACTACACAAGGAGAATTGTGATGAAAAAGATTCCATCTCAAACTGAGAAAAAAATGGTTTACGGTATTCGTTCCTTGAAAAATGGAACAGGCTCTGTCCTTATCGGTGCCAGCATTGTCCTACTTTCTGCTGCAATGCCAACCATTTCGGCTAACGAAAACCTTCCTCAAGCTCAGGAAAATACCAGCGCTGTGACCAAGGCCCCTACTGAGACTGAAACGAGTCAAACTCAAAAGGAAACGCCTATTTCTGAACAAAAGAATGCAAACGCTTCCCTTGACACTAAAAAGGACGCCCCAGCAACTGACGCTGTTCTAGCATCTGAAACACCTAAAAAAGAAGCTCCAGCTGTGGAAACTACTACAGCGCCAGAAACACCTAAAACAGAAGACGCTAGCACAAACCAGGCTAACAGCAAGGAAGAGAAAGTAGACGCCAACACTTCGACGCAAACTTCAGGCCAAAAACCACAAGCTGACACGTCTTCTGAAGAACCCATCGCAGATAACTACTTCCGCATCCATGTGAAAAAACTCCCTGAGGAAAACAAGGATTCCCAAGGTCTTTGGACTTGGGACGATGTTGAAAAACCTTCTGAAAACTGGCCCAATGGAGCCAAGTCCTTCAAGGATGCCAAGAAAGATGACTACGGCTATTATCTCGATGTCAAACTCAAAAATGAGCAAGCCAAGAAAGTCAGCTTCCTCATCAACAATACTAAAGGGGATAACCTGACAGGGGACCGTTCGGTAGAGCGCCTCTCTCCAAAAATGAACGAGGCCTGGCTAGATGAAAACTACAAGGTATACAACTACCGTCCTCAGCCAGCGGGAACAGTCCGTGTCAACTACTACCGTACTGACGGAAACTATGACAAGAAATCACTCTGGTATTGGGGCGATGTCAAGAATCCAAGTAGCGGAGAATGGCCTGACGGGATAGACTTCACTGCAACTGGAAAATATGGCCGTTACATTGATATCCCACTCAATGAAGCTGCAAGAGAATTTGGATTCTTATTACTAGACGAAAGCAAGAAAGGCGATGATGTGAAAATCAGAAAAGAAGATTATAAATTCACAGATCTAAAAAATCACAGTCAGATTTTCCTCAAGGATGATGACGAAACCATCTACACTAATCCCTACTACGTGCACGATATCCGCATGACTGGTGCTCAACACGTAGCTAAATCTCGTATCGAAAGCAGCTTTTCTACCCTAGTCGGAGCCAAGAAAGAAGACATTCTTAAACACTCCAGCATCACTGATCATAAAGGGAATAAAGTAGCCATCACCGATATCGAGGTTGATGAAGCAGGTAAAAAAGTGACCTACATCGGAGACTTCTCTGATACCCAACACCCTTACACTGTCAGCTACGATTCAGACCGCTTTACGACACGTTCAAACTGGCGCCTCAAAGATGAGACCTACAGTTACGACGGTCCACTCGGTGCAACCCTAAAAGAAGATGGCAAGCGTGTTGACCTCACCCTCTGGTCTCCAAGTGCTGATAAGGTTTCTGTCGTTGTCTACGACAAGAAAGATCCTGAAAAGGTAGTCGGAACTGTCGCCCTTGAAAAAGGAGAAAAAGGAACCTGGAAACAAACTCTGGATGCAAACTCGGGCCTCGGTATCAGCAACTACACTGGCTACTACTACCACTACCAAATCGAGCGCCAAGGTAAAACCGTTCTCGTTCTTGATCCTTATGCCAAATCACTAGCAGCCTGGAACAGCGACCTTGCAAAAACAGATGCCGCTCATAAGGTCGCTAAAGCTGCCTTTGTGGACCCAGCCAAACTAGGTCCGCAAGACTTGACCTACGGGAAGATTCGCAACTTCAAATCGCGTGAAGATGCCGTTATCTACGAAGCTCATGTTCGTGACTTCACTTCGGATCCTGCCATCGCAAAAGACTTGACCAAGCCATTTGGTACCTCTGAAGCCTTTATCGAAAAACTGGACTATCTCAAAGACTTGGGTGTGACCCACATCCAGCTCCTTCCAGTCTTGTCTTACTACTTTGTCAATGAATTGAAGAACCATGAACGTTTGTCTGCTTATGCTTCAAGTAACAGTAACTACAACTGGGGATATGACCCTCAAAACTACTTCTCCTTGACTGGTATGTACTCAAGCGATCCTAAGGATCCAGAAAAACGTATTGCTGAATTCAAGAACCTCATCAACGAAATCCACAAACGTGGTATGGGGGCCATCTTGGACGTGGTCTACAACCATACTGCCAATGTTGATATTTTTGAGGATATTGAGCCAAACTACTATCACTTTATGGATGCTGATGGAACTCCACGTACTAGCTTTGGTGGCGGTCGTTTGGGAACTACCCACTACATGTCTAAACGTGTCTTGGTAGACTCTATCAAGTATCTGGTTGAAACCTACAAAGTAGATGGTTTCCGTTTCGATATGATGGGTGACCACGATGCGGCTTCAATCGAAGAAGCTTACAAGGCTGCACGCGCCCTCAATCCAAATCTGATCATGCTAGGCGAAGGTTGGAGAACCTATGCTGGAGACGAAAACATGCCTACAAAAGCTGCTGACCAAGATTGGATGAAACATACCGATACTGTCGCTGTCTTTTCAGATGATATCCGTAACAACCTCAAGTCTGGTTATCCAAACGAAGGCCAACCTGCCTTTATCACAGGTGGCAAACGAGATATCAATACCATCTTTAAAAATCTCATTGCCCAACCAACTAACTTTGAAGCAGACAGTCCTGGAGATGTTATCCAGTATATCGCAGCCCATGATAACTTGACCCTCTTTGACATCATCGCTCAGTCTATCAAAAAAGACCCAAGCAAGGCTGAAAACTACGCTGAGATCCATCGTCGTTTGCGACTTGGAAACCTCATGGTCTTGACTGCTCAAGGAACTCCGTTTATCCACTCTGGGCAGGAATATGGACGTACCAAACAATTCCTTGATCCAGCCTATAAGACTCCTGTTCCTGAAGATAAGGTTCCAAACAAGTCTCACTTGTTGCGCGACAAGGACGGCAAGCCATTTGTCTATCCTTACTTTATCCATGACTCTTACGACTCTAGTGATGCTGTCAACAAGTTTGATTGGACCAAGGCAACAGATGGTAAAGCCTTCCCTGAAAATGTCAAGAGCCGTAACTATATGAAAGGTTTGATCGCCCTTCGTCAATCGACAGACGCCTTCCGACTCAAGAGTCTGCAAGATATCAAAGAGCGCGTCCACCTCATTACTGTTCCAGGACAAAATGGCGTTGAAAAAGAAGATGTGACCATCGGCTACCAAATCACTGCTCCAAACGGTGATATCTACGCAGTCTTTGTTAATGCAGATGATAAGGCTCGCGAATTCAACTTGGGGACTGCCTTTGCTCACTTGAGAAAAGCCGAAGTCCTCGCTGATGAAAATCAAGCCGGACCAGTAGGAATCGCTAAACCTCAAGGTCTCGAATGGACTGAAAAAGGCTTGAAATTGAACGCTCTCACTGCCGTTGTTCTCCGCTTATCTCAAGGTGGTGCCATCGTTGCCCCAGCTGTGGAAGAAAAACCAGAATTTAATCTTTCTAGCTTGGAAACCCAACAAGACCAAGCCCAAAACCTAGTAGCAAATCCTGACTCTCAAGAAACTGCTACAGAGGCTCTTGCTCAGAAAGTCCTTCCAAACACAGGTACTGAGAGCAAATCCCTTCTTGCCCTTGCTGGATTCAGCATCCTTGCCCTTCTCGGACTTGGATGGTTGATAAAAAACAAGAAAGAGAACTGATACTCAATGAAAATCAAAGAGTAAACTATAAAGCTAGCCACAGGCTGCTTAAAGCACAGCTTTGAGGTTGTAGATAAGGCGAAGTTGACCTAGTTTGAAGAGATTTTCAAAGAATATAACCTAGCCCTCCTATAGAGAAAACACCCCATGGTCAGAAGAATCTTCTAGTCATGGGGTGTTGTTTTTTATATTTATCAATCTTTACCCAGCATAATAGGGAAAAAATTTTCGAAATCTATGAATTACTCAACTATCAGTTCCTGGTCTTTCAAAGTCAATTTCGAGTTTTCTGTCAATTCTGTTTGTTCAAAAGTGTAAATCGTCTCGCCCTTTGTATCGATCATATACCAGGCTTGGTCTTTGCGGACAACTAGGGCAAGCTCCGTGCTATTTTCGTCCTCGTTTTTGACAGACAAAGGAAAGGCCTTGTCCACACCTTCCAGAGCTACTTTCTCACCTGTTTTTAATTCTACTAGGTAGTGAACGCCATCCTTTATACCAAAACTGTAGTCCCCATTAATCTTTGTGTGGCTATCGTAGTCTTTCATTTGAATGGAAGTTCTATCTATACCTTCAAATGCCTTTTTAAAGTGTTCTCTCTGCTCTTCAGCTTTCTCTTTTTCTTGAGACTGAACCGTCTCTTGCACAGCAGCAATCCGTTCCAGGTTTTGTTTTTTCGCTTGTCTTGCCTGATGGATCAAGATCGTACGTATCAAGAAAGAACTAGACAAGACGATACCAATCAGCATAGCAATAATATTTTTTTCTTCTTCATTTTTTCTCCTTAGAGTATACAATATAGGAGTGAGAAAATGCTAATTTATCTGTTTTTTTAAAACAATATAACTTGTAATCAAAATCACAAATAGAACTAATATAAAATTCAAAGTGTGAAATATTCCTATAGGATATGGCGTAACCCACCCCTGTTTGAAAATCAACAATGAAATAAAACCAGTAGCCATAGAAGTAGGCATAAAAGCAATTCCAATTATATTAAGCCAATTCACATAAAACGGTGCTTTTTCTTCTGATAATATTCTTGCGATAAAATATCCAACAATTCCTACCACTTGAATAATTATTGCCCCCAAAATAGCTTCCATTGTTTGTTTTTCATACCATTCAGCAAATGCACAAAACAATCCAATAGCAATAAAGGCTGTTGATGAGATATAAAGTACCTTGCTCGCAAATTCTCTATTTTTTTGTTCTTTATCTACTACCGGTTCAATTCCTTTTAAAATATAATCTGTAGTAACGCCAAAATAATCACTCATTATAATTACTTTTTCTAACTCAGGTGTACTTTGTTCACTTTCCCATTTTGAAACAGCTTGTCTTGAAACACCAACCTTATCAGCAAGTTCTTCTTGTGATATTCCTTTAGTTTTTCTTAAATATTGTATTCTGTCTGCCATATTCATTTGACAACACTCCTTTCTTTTATGATACAATCATAACAATTTCGTTGGTTGCATAGCCACCATTAAAATATAGAAATATGTCAACTTGCAGTTGCAAATGTGTTTTTCAATACAAATCCCTATAAATTCTGATTTGTTATATAGTTACATTATACCCTACTTATGGCAAACTAGACTCTTTTAGCTTATTCTACTGTTACTGACTTGGCAAGGTTACGTGGTTTGTCCACATCAAGGCCACGGTGTAGCGTTGCGAAGTAAGCGACTAATTGCGTTGGCACGACCATTGAGATTGGTGAGAGGTAAGGGTGGACGGTTGTCAGAACGATATCGTCTGTCTCTTTAGCAACACTTTCTTCTGCGATAGTGAGAACCTTGGCACCACGGGCTGCGACCTCTTGGATATTTCCACGAGTATGGTTGGCAAGGACTGGATCTGACAAGAGGGCCAAAACAGGTGTCCCCTCTTCAATCAAGGCAATGGTTCCATGCTTGAGTTCTCCTGCCGCAAAACCTTCACATTGGATGTAAGAAATCTCTTTGAGTTTGAGACTAGCTTCCATGGCTACATAGTAGTCTTGCCCACGTCCAATGTAAAAGGCGTTGCGAGTTGTTTCAAGAAGCTCACGAACTTTAGCATCAATGGTTTCTTTCTCAGAAAGAGTTGATTCGATAGACTGAGCTACGATAGACAACTCATGAACCAGGTCAAAGGCTTGGGCTTTGGCATTGCCATTTGCTTCTCCGACAGCTTTTGCAAGGAAGGCAAGGGCTGCGATTTGTGCTGTATAGGCCTTTGTTGAGGCCACGGCAATTTCAGGTCCTGCGTGAAGAAGCATGGTATGGTTGGCTTCACGTGAAAGGGTTGAACCTGGGACGTTGGTCACTGTCAAGCTTGGAATTCCCATTTCATTAGCCTTGACCAAAACCTGACGGCTATCCGCTGTTTCACCAGACTGACTGATAAAGATGAAAAGTGGTTTCTTGCTGAGAAGTGGCATACCATAGCCCCACTCAGATGAGATTCCCAGTTCAACTGGTGTATCCGTCAATTCTTCCAGCATTTTCTTAGAAGCAAATCCTGCGTGGTAAGATGTCCCAGCTGCAAGAATGTAAATACGGTCTGCCTCTTGAACAGCCTTGATGATAGCCGGGTCTACGACTACTTGACCAGCCTCATCTGTGTAAGCTTGGATCAACTTACGCATCACCGTTGGTTGCTCGTCAATTTCCTTGAGCATGTAGTAAGGGTAAGTCCCCTTACCGATATCTGACAAGTCTAGCTCAGCAGTGTAGCTAGCACGCTCACGGCGATTACCATCATAGTCTTGAACTTCAACACTATCAGCCTTGACGATTACCAACTCTTGGTCATGGATTTCCATGTATTGATTGGTCTCACGAATCATTGCCATAGCATCCGAGCAGACCATGTTGTAGCCATCTCCAAGACCAATCAAAAGTGGTGATTTATTCTTAGCGACATAGATGACATCTGGATTTTCAGAGTCAATCAAGGCAAAGGCATAAGAACCACGGATGATGTGAAGGGCTTTTTTGAAGGCTTCAAGAACTGAGAGACCGTCTTCTTCGGCAAATTTTCCAATCAAGTGCACTGCGATTTCCGTATCTGTTTGCCCCTTGAAGTGGTGACCTGCAAGGTATTCTTCCTTGATTTCAAGGTAGTTCTCAATCACTCCATTGTGGACCAAGACAAAACGTCCAGTCTCCGAGCGATGTGGGTGAGCGTTATCTTCCGTTGGTTTACCATGAGTCGCCCAACGCGTATGTCCGATACCAGTTGTTCCCTCAACGCCAGTAGTTTTAGCAGACAATTCTGCTATACGACCGACAGCCTTAACTAGATGATTTTCAGCACCACCTAGGACAAAAATCCCCGCAGAATCATAACCACGGTATTCGAGCTTTTCAAGCCCTTGAATCAAAATATCAGTTGCATTTGTGTTTCCAACAACACCAACAATTCCACACATAGTATATACGGCACAGACTAGCTGTGCTTTCTCCTTAAATTGGTATAGTCTGATTTCCCTTTTACAGAATCAGCAAAAACAGTATATACTTGTTTTTCTAACTTGTCAAGGATAAAAATTGGTATAGCTTCTATAGAGTTCCTGAAATTGAGATTTCACCTAATAGCTGACAAGGCAGATGCTTTACTTATAATCGTAAGGGGAGGAGGTTACCATGTGATTTTTCTTCGCACTTTCATCTTCTCTTCCCATCTTGTCTAATTTCCCCATGGACGCCTCCTAGCTCTGCTACTACAAGGCCTTGCAGATGGGCAATGCAACTGAGGTAGCTTGTGTCCATAAATTCCATCTCCTCATTAGTCTTGTTTTAGGATTTTTTCTACGAGATATCCAGAGCACTAAAACAATCGGTGAGTGAATCCTGGTTGCAGTTGGAAGCTTGGTGATGATCTTATAATAAAAAGTGAGATGAAGATCACCTCACTTTTTATTCTTAAAATCCATTATTTTCACTGAGCTCTTTGAACCAGTGGCCTGATTTTTTCAAGCGACGTTCTTGTGTTTCTAAGTCTAGCTCGACTAAACCATAGCGATTTTTGTAACTATTGAGCCATGACCAGCAATCGATAAAGGTCCAAATCAAGTAGCCCTTACAGTTAGCACCGTCTTCAATGGAGCGATGAAGCTCAGCAAGATGCCCTTTGACAAAGTCGATACGATAGTCGTCTTGAATCATTCCATTCTCACGGAATTTATCTTCGCCTTCAACACCCATGCCGTTTTCTGTCAACATCCACTCGATATTGCCATAGTTTTCCTTTATATTTTGAGCGATATGGTAAATCCCTTGCTCATAAATTTCCCAACCACGGTGTGGATTAATTTTACGGCCTGGCATGACATAAGGCTCATAGAAATGTTCAGGCAAGAGCGGACTGTCTGGATGCTTGGCAAAACGTGGGGCCATGACGCGCAGAGGCTGGTAGTAGTTGACTCCAAGAAAGTCTACTGTATGCTGGCGAATAAGCTCCAACTCTTCAGCAGTAGAATCTGGCAGTAAATCATGCTCAACTAAAATCTCCACCAATTCTTCTGGATAAGTTCCCAAGACAGATGGATCTAGGAAAGACTGGGCTTGGAAGAGGTCGGCAATGCGAGCAGCCTTGATATCTGCAGGATGTTGACTACGTGGGTAGGCTGGTGTCAAGTTGAGGACAATCCCAATCTTGGAATCAGGCAAAATCTCATGACAGGCCTTTACCGCAAGAGAACTAGCCAGTTGAGTGTTATAAGCTATCTGAA
Organism: Streptococcus sp. Z556; assembly: GCF_053010225.1. Classification (NCBI taxonomy): domain Bacteria; kingdom Bacillati; phylum Bacillota; class Bacilli; order Lactobacillales; family Streptococcaceae; genus Streptococcus; species Streptococcus sp. Z556. The sequence goes on along the minus strand of NZ_JBRKNU010000003.1, from coordinate 163,724 downwards.
CTGCTGCTTTGGCATCTACCTTATGAGGATAGTGGGCATCATAGAAATAGCCAAACTCAACAGGAACGATAGGTTCATTGAAGGTGATCCATTGGTCCACCAAGTCACCGTAAGTCTCAAAACAGAAACGCGCATAGTCTTCGTAAGCCTTAATGGTTGCCTTATTTTCCCAACCATCCCCATCTTCTTGAAGGGCAAAAGGCAGGTCAAAGTGATAGAGATTGACTAAGAGACGAATGCCTTTGGCCTTAATGGCTTCAAAGACCTGACGGTAGAAAGCCACACCTTGAGGATTGACTTTTCCACGACCTTGCGGGAAAATACGTGACCACTGGATAGAAGTACGAAAGGCTGTATGACCTGTTTCTACAAGAAGCTCAATATCCTTTTCCCAGTTTTCGTAAAAAGTCGATGTTTTGTCAGGTCCAATTCCATTATAGTAGCGATTTGGTTCTACTTTGAACCAATAATCCCAGAGATTGTCACCCTTGCCGTCACCAGGCACACGACCTTCTGTCTGTGGTCCAGAAGTAGAGGAACCCCAGACAAAATCCTTTGGAAATTTTAACATACTTATACCTCTTAACTTGATGATGTATTTATTCACTCTCATTATATAAAAAAAACAAGGTAAAAACTAGTTACATTTTTGCCTTGTTTTTCTTCTGATTATAGTTTTTATTTCTTGCTGAGGATTTCAAGCGTTTCAAGCAAGTTGTCTGCGTGAACTTCAATGGTGTCACCAGTTGCCTTAATCTTAACTTCTACGATACCATCAGCTGCTTTCTTCCCAACAGTGATACGGATTGGCAGACCAATCAAGTCGCTATCGCTGAACTTCACTCCGACCCGTTCGTTACGGTCATCTGTCAAGACTTCGTAACCAGCTTCCATCAAGTTGGCTTCCAATTTTTCTGTCAAGACTTGCGCTTCTTCATCTTTAACATTGACAGTAATCAAATGCACATCGAATGGCGCCAATTCTTTAGGGAAGTTAACTCCCCAAGCGTAACGGTATTCACCTTTTGGAGTTTTATTGACAAAGAGGCGAGCGTGTTGCTCCATAACTGCTGAGAGGAGACGGCTGACACCAATACCGTAACAACCCATGATAACTGGCACAGCACGGCCATTTTCATCCAAAACATCCGCACCCATGCTTGCTGAGTAGCGAGTTCCCAGTTTGAAGATGTGACCAATCTCGATACCACGGGCAAAGTTAAGAACGCCTTGTCCGTCTGGGGAAATTTCACCCTCACGAACTTCACGGATATCCACATATTCTGCAGTAAAGTCGCGACCTGGGTTCACACCCGTCAAATGGTAGCCATCTTCGTTAGCCCCTACAACAGCATTGCGAACATCTTGCACCTTGCGGTCAGCAATGATTTTCACATTTTCTGGCAAAGCAACTGGTCCAAGCGAACCAAAGCCTGCTGGGACGACACTTGCGACTTCTTCCTCGCTCGCAACGTCAAAGAAATCTGCACCCAAGTGGTTTTTCAACTTGACTTCGTTGAGTTGGTCATTTCCAACTAGAAGGGCTGCGACAAGCTCACCATCTGCCATGTAGAAGAGGGTTTTAATGGTTTGCTCTTCTGGAACGTTAAGGAAGGCTGCCACTTCATCGATGGATTTAACATCTGGAGTTTCCACTCGAGTCACTTCTTCTTCGGCAACGACACGGTTGCTTGGTTTGTACTCGTTTGTTGCCATTTCTAAGTTAGCCGCATAGCTAGACTCACTTGAGTAGGCAATGGTGTCTTCACCAGAAACCATCCATTTGAGCAATTCTGCCTTGATTTCTTCTTGCACTTCTGCAGGAATTTCATCAAATGAGGCAACTGACTTATCTAAGACAACCCAGCGGTCGAGATCTGTACGAGCAGGTGTAATAGCCATAAATTCTTGGCTGTCCTTACCACCCATAGCCCCACCATCACCGATGATGGCCTTGAAATCCAAGCCACTGCGAGTGAAGATACGCCCATAGGCCGCCTTGTATTCATCATAGGTCACATCCAAGCTATCATAGTTGGCATGGAAACTATAGCCGTCTTTCATGATGAATTCACGCGTACGGAGAAGACCGTTACGTGGACGTTTTTCATCACGGTACTTAGGCTGAATTTGGTAAAGGTTAAGTGGCAATTGCTTGTAAGACTTAACAGAGTCACGAACAATAGCTGTGAAGGTCTCTTCATGTGTTGGACCTAGGATAAAGTCTGACTTTTCACGGTTTTTCAGTTTATAAAGGTCTTCACCATAGGTCTCATAACGACCTGATTCACGCCAAAGATCGGCACTAAGAAGGGCAGGCGCTAGCATTTCCACGGCACCAATCTTATCAAATTCTTGACGCATGATGTTCTTAGCCTTTTCAATCACACGGTTAGCGAGTGGTAGGTAAGAATAAACACCAGCAGAAACTTGACGAACATAACCAGCACGCAACATAAGGGCGTGGCTGATAACTTGAGCATCACTTGGCATTTCGCGAAGCGTTGGGATTAGCATTTTACTTTGTTTCATAATATTCCTCGATTATCTAAAAAAAGAGTCGCATAATGTCATTCCAGGTTACAGCTAGCATCAAGACAACCATGATAACTACACCAGCCATGGTGACATAGGTTTCAATTTCTTGTTTAAGGGGTTTCCGGCGGATAGCCTCTAGGATATTGAGCACAATCTTTCCACCATCCAAAGCCGGGATCGGAATCAAATTAAAAATCCCGATATTAATAGAAATCATAGCTAGGAAGTAGAGGACATTCTCAATTCCATTTTTAGCAGCATCGCTACTTGCCTTAAAAATGGCAACGGGACCACCGAGTTTGTTCAAATCTGGATGGAAAATCAAGTTTTTCAGAGCCGAAAGGATACGGAGCCCCGAGTCAGCAGCAGTTGTAAATCCACCAACAAACATGGATAAGAGGTCTGACTTGATCCCCGGTTGAACCCCGAGAATATAACGTCCTTGATTTTCTTCTGGACTAACAGTGACTTGCTTTTCGCTACCATTTTCAGAAATGGTCACATCCAAGGTCGGAGCGGTCTTGTCCTTGGTATCTGCTTCCACAGCCTGGGTCAAGTCTTGCCAATTCTTAACTTCATGCGAGCCAATCTTGGTGATTTGAGCTGTCTCAGCTATGCCCACCTTAGCCAAAGCTCCCTCAGGCATGACATGAAAGAGATTGGTTTGAGTGTCTCTAACACCACCCTGCAAAAAGATCAGGATCCAAAAAACAACAACACCTAAGATAAAGTTATTCATAGGACCTGCAAAGTTGGTGATGAGCTTGCCCCAGATAGAAGCATTTTGGTACTGTACATCCAGAGGCGCAATGCGTACTTCGGTTCCATCTGCCTCAACAACTGTTGCATCATGATCCACTGCAAAGGTCTTTTCTTCTTCTAAGACCAAACCCTTGATAAAGAGCTTGTCTTCAAAGTCAAACTGAGTTACCTGCATAGGGAGAGCTGTTTGATCAAGTTTCTTCCCAGATAGATTGATTCGTTTGACCTTACCATCTTCGGCAAGTGTTAAACTGACCGGGGTTCCTGTCTTGATCTCCGTCGCATCATCACCCCAACCAGCCATACGAACATACCCTCCTAAAGGAAGGATCCGAATGGTATAAGCAGTTCCGTCCTTACCGATATGGGCAAAAATCTTGGGGCCCATACCAATAGCAAACTCACGGACTAAAATGCCTGATTTCTTAGCAAAATAAAAATGTCCAAACTCATGCACCACCACGATAATCCCAAAAACGAGGATAAAGGTTAGCAATCCAATCATTCAATATTCCTTTCTTTAGAAGAGGCCAAACAAGTGCATGATAGGAAAGACAACTAGCAAACTGTCAAAACGATCCAACACACCACCATGCCCCGGGATAAATTTCCCTGAATCCTTGACACCGAAATGGCGTTTCATAGCACTCTCAATCAAGTCACCAAACTGACCTGCCACACTGAAGAAGACGGCAAAGAGGCTCATTCTATAAATTCCATAAGGGAGAGCAACTGTGCTGTCTACAAGCATGAAGATTGCGGTTACCAGTACCGCACCTAGAATACCTCCGATAAAGCCCTCAATGCTCTTATTGGGAGAAACCCTCGGAGCCAACTTATGTTTACCAAAATTCATCCCTGTCAGGTAGGCTGCGCTATCTGTCGCCCAAACGATAAAAAGGGCCAAAAGTACCTTGTCAAAACCTGCCACCCGAGCATCTAGTAAGGCATTGAAGCCAAAACCAACATAAAAACTCACAGCAATTGGAAAAGCGGCATCTTCAATCGTATAGTTTTTACTGAAAACGGTCGTCCCTAGCATTATGGTAATCAAAACACTGAAGGCAACCACATTCCCATCGACAGGCAAAAATGTTAGGTAATTTTCTAAAGGAACTGTGAGAGCGAAGGTCGCAAAAAGAGTCAAAGCTCCCTCAATGGTCATAGTCTTTAGCCCCTTCATGTGCAAGAGTTCATGGACAGCCAGCATGGCTAACAAACCAATTCCTATCTGCAACAAGAGTCCTCCCACAAACAATACTGGAAGGAAAATGGCCAGGGCCAATACTGCAAACAATGTTCTCTTTTGTAAATCCTTGGTCATATCTTCTCCTAAACTCCTCCAAATCGGCGATTGCGATGGTTAAAGGCAGCAATAGCTTCCTGCAGAGCAGCTTCATCAAAATCGGGCCACAAGGTATCTGTAAAGTAAAGCTCGCTATAGGCTGCTTGCCATGGCAAGAAATTACTCAAACGCAACTCACCACTCGTACGGATAATCAAATCTGGATCTCGCAAATCCTTTGGCAGGTGTTGCGTGAAAAGGTAATCCCCAATCATATCTTCTGTAATGTCGCCAGGATTGATTTTGGCATCTAGAACTTCCTGAGCCAAGCTCTTAAGAGCCTGCGTGATTTCAGCACGACCACCATAATTAAGGGCAAAATTGAGAATCAAGCCTGTATTGTTCTTGGTCAACTCCTCTGCTTTTTTCAAAGCTTCAAAAGTCGGCTTAGGCAGACAGTCTGTCTCCCCAATCATCTGAATCTTAACATTATTTGCATGTAATTCGGGGACGTAGTTATCATAAAATTCGACTGGCAAGTTCATGATAAACTTGACCTCTTGATCTGGGCGCGTCCAATTTTCCGTTGAAAAGGCATAGACTGTGATAACCTTAACTCCCATCTTGTTAGCTGCCTTGGTCACCTTTTGGAGGGCTTCCATCCCCGCCTTATGACCAAAAACCCGTGGTTGCATCCGTTTTTTAGCCCAGCGACCATTTCCATCCATGATGATCCCAATGTGAGCAGGAACCTGTGTTGGAACCTCAACTTCTACAGCTTTATCTTTCTTAAAAAATCCAAACATGATCATATTCCTATTCAAAAATCTATCGTTTCATTATACCATATTTCCCTATTTTCTTCTATTGCTAAGTTACTGCCCCTGCTTGCAGGCAGACAAAAAATAAGCCGCCTGATTGGGCGACTTTATTTTATAGGGAGATTATTATGAAAAAGTTTTAGGAGTTTAAGTTAAGTTCCTCTTAACTTATGAACCTAGTATACCGCCCCTAACTTAAATTTTTCTTAAGTTTTTTGAAAAAGAGAGATTTTTCCATTTTTCTTGCCAATTTTTCTTGGACAACCGCTCTTGATAGAGTTTCATTCGCTCCTCATTATCTAGGAAATGAGGAGTCGGGGAAACCTGAAACTTTAAAATATCCTCTAAACCATAGGGGGCAAAGAGCTCTAATGTGGAATCTTCATTCAAGCGAAGGCCCACCGCCGTGCAACGCTCGGGATACTTACTCATAGCATCACGAGAACTGGTATAGGGCGCAGTGTGAGGACTGTGCAGATGCATATAGACTTGATTTTTTAACTCCCATTGATACTGGGGAAAATTCTCTTTCAGCTTGCGTTCTATACCCAACGTATCTTCGTAAGAGATAGCTGGATCAAAGAAAATCACATCCACATCTGTTTCACGGTCAAAAGGCGATTTGCCTGACAAGAGATTCCAGATGAAATTCCTGACAGAACCTGCCGCCAACCAAGAGTCTTTCAAACCAAGGTCACGGATGATGGTCAGAATAGCCATCATATCAGGATTTTTTCTAACACTATCTAGGATTTCTTGCTCATTTTTCATTATACTCATAGCCCAAATGTTCGTAAGCCTTGGCTGTCGCCACCCGTCCAGACCGTGTCCGCATAATAAAACCTTTTTGAATGAGGTAGGGCTCGTACATGTCCTCCACCGTCTCACGCTCCTCGGCAATATTAACAGAAAGAGTTCCTAGACCGACAGGACCACCACCATACATCTCAATCATGGTACGAAGAATTTTCTGGTCCACATAGTCCAACCCTTCACGGTCTACATCTAGCATGGTCAAGGCCTTATCCGTAATGACATCATCAATCAAGCCATCGCCCATAATCTGGGCAAAATCGCGCACGCGCTTGAGGAGGCGATTAGCGATACGGGGAGTTCCTCGACTACGCAAGGCCAGCTCAGCAGCTGCCTCATGGGTGATTTCCATCTCAAAAATATCTGCCGTCCGCTCAACAATCTCTGTCAAGTCAGCGTGGGCATAGTATTCCATATGACCTGTAATCCCAAAACGTGCTCGCAGAGGATTTGAGAGCATACCCGCACGGGTCGTTGCACCAATCAAGGTGAATGGTGGCAAGTCCAAATGAACACTGCGACTACCTTCCCCTGCACCAATCATAATGTCGATGTAAAAATCTTCCATGGCACTATATAAAACTTCTTCGACAGACATGGGCAAGCGATGAATCTCGTCGATAAAGAGGACATCTCCCGGCTCCAAATCATTCAAAATCGCTACCAAGTCACCTGCTTTTTCAATGACAGGACCAGACGTTTGCTTGAGGTTGACTCCCAGTTCATTGGCAATGACAAAAGCCATGGTTGTTTTCCCAAGTCCTGGAGGGCCAAACAAAAGAACATGATCCAGCGCCTCATCCCGCATTTTTGCGGCTTCAATAAATATTTGTAGCTGATCCTTGACCTTGTCCTGACCGATATATTCACGTAAATATTGGGGACGGAGGGTACGTTCTACCAACTCCTCATCACCCATGATTTCATTATCTAAAATTCTACTCATGTTCCTATTATAGCAAAAATCCAGCCTACAAACAAAAAAGCCACCTGATTGGGTGACTTCTTTAGGGAGATTATTATGAAAAAGAAAAGTTTAGGATTTCATTAAATAAAGTTAGGAGGTCTTTATTTAATGATTATATGATACAAGATGAATCTTAAAGCTAACTTAACTTTTTCTATGATTTATCATTTTTTAAAAATTTTCTCCAAATGGAATTTTTTCTCAAACAACAAAAAAGCCACCTGATTGGGTGGCTTCCTTAGGAGATTATGATGAAAAAGAAAAGTTTGGGATTTCATTAAATAAAGGGTACTCAATGAAAATCGAAATCAGACTAGGCAGATAGACGCAAGCATAACGATAGTTAGCTAAGCCTACTCTAACGAACGCTGGTGAGATTTTCGAAGAGTATTAGGAGGTCTTTATCTAATAACTATATAATACACGAGGAGACTTAAACTTTACTTAATAAAAAATAATTTTTTTATCTTTTTCGATCCACCCAAATCATTCCTGTGCAATCAAAAGTAGATAAGGTTTCAAAGCCCAGAGAACAGTAGAATCCCAAGTTTTTACCTGTTTGGTCTGTCACCAGTTGGACTTGATAGGCATCTTTGTAATCACCTAAAGCCTCTTTCATCAAGTTGCTACCAATCCCTTGGCGCTGATAGCAAGGCAAAACAATCAAATCCTGGATAAAAACCGATGAAAAACCATCTCCGACCAAACGAACCAAGCCCACAACAGCATCGCCATCAAGTGCCATATAAATCGCTAATGAGTGAGACAAGGCCTGCTCCAGCATCTGGGGTTGATGTGTATAGTTTGTCCAACCGACTGCCTGATAGAGATGCAAAACATCCTCTAACTTGACAACTTCTTGCTTTCTAACGCTGATCATGTCATCACCTCTTAGAGTTCTCTCAAACTCTTGTACTGCTGCCCATTTTTATCAAAATTTTCAGGAGACAGCCATGCTTCCAAACGAGCTTTAACTTGAGGCCAGTCCTTATCAATCATAGAGAGCCAATCCGTATCCCTCGTACGCCCCTTATAAACGACTGCCTGGCGGAAGGTTCCTTCATAGACAAAGCCCAAACGTTCAGCTGCTCGTCTGGATGGCAAATTTAGCGCATCGCATTTCCACTCATAGCGACGATAGTTGAGCTCCTCAAAAACATAGCGAGCTAGGAGATATTGAGCCTCTGTCCCTATCCTCGTACCCTTAAGAGCAGGCGAAAAGGTGACGGCACCGACTTCTATTACTCGGTTACTCTGGTCAATGCGCATGAGAGAAAAAGTCCCCAAAGCCTTACCAGTTGCCTTGTCTATAATCGCATAGTAAAAACGGTCCTTACGAGTCAACATCTGGTTTAAAAGGCTGACCAGTTCCTCCCTATCTGCCACTGGTTCCTGAAAGAGGTAGGTCCACATCTCAGGAGGAGTATCTGGACCATAAACAGCTAGTAAATCCTCCGCATGCTTTTCCACCGAAAGAGCCTCTATCCGAGCGTAGCGCCCCTCTAAGAAATCAATGGAAGGCAATTCACCTGGTGTATAACCTTCCATTGACTCACCAATCATCTGATCATATTCATTTACTGGCATCGTTTTCTCCTTGTTTTACTTTTCAAACTTTATAGTTGCCCATAGTATATCATACTTTCATAAGAAGATTCAAAAAATCCTCCAGATTCTACTCTGAAGGATTCCTATATTATTTTACAACGATATTAACCAATTTAGTTGGCTTCAATAGTCCAGTGGACTATTGAAGGTGGCAGACAGAGCTAATAAACTCGTTATTTAACAACGATATTAACGAGTTTGTTAGGTACCGCAATCACCTTCACGATTTCCTTACCGTCAATTTCTGCTTTGACTTTGTCATCAGCCAGAGCAATTTCTTGCAATTCTTCGCGTGATAGATCTTTAGCGACCATGAGTTTAGCACGGACTTTTCCTTTGATTTGGACAACGATTTCGATTTCGTCTTCAACCAATTTGCTTTCGTCCCATGTTGGCCAAGCCACGTAAGAGATGGATTCACCTGTTGCTGCAACTGTTTGCCAGAGTTCTTCTGCCAAGTGAGGTGCAAATGGGGCAATCAATTGGATAAAGCCTTTGGCATAGTCCACATAAAGTTTGTCTTCCTTGTTAGCAGCGTTGACAAAAACCATAAGTTGGGCAATGGCTGTATTGAACTTCATGGACTCGATTTGCTCAGTGACGGATTTGACTGTTTCATTGTAGACCTTATCAAGAGCGCCATTGTTTTCCGCAACGATTTCTTTACTTGTAATCAAACGATAAACACGGTCGAGGAATTTACGGCTTCCTTCCAAACCTTCTTCAGACCAAGCGATCGAAGCATCGAGTGGCCCCATAAACATTTCATAGACACGAAGGGTATCGGCACCGTATTGTTCCACCACTTCGTCTGGGTTGACCACGTTTTTGAGGGATTTAGACATCTTGGCTGGTGCTTGCTCCAATTCTTCTCCTGTTTCTACATGGAAAAAGGAACCATCACGTTTTTCAACCTTATCAGTTGCCACAAGAGCCCCACGGTGGTCACGGTAGCTTGTTCCCAAAATCATTCCTTGGTTAAAGAGTTTTTGGAAAGGCTCCTTAGTTGGAACAACACCGATATCATAGAGGAATTTGTGCCAGAAACGAGCGTAAAGCAAGTGAAGAACGGCATGCTCTGCCCCACCCACATAGATATCTACTGGCAACCATTGTTTGAGGAGGTCCTCGTCAGCCAATTTCTCAGTATTATGTGGGTCAATATAGCGGAGATAGTACCAGCTTGAACCTGCCCATTGTGGCATGGTGTTGGTCTCACGACGACCTTTGACCCCATCTTCACGAATCACTTCAAGCCAGTCTGTCAAGTTAGCTAGTGGACTTTCCCCTGTACCTGAAGGGCGGATGTCCTTGGTTACTGGCAAGACAAGTGGGAGTTCATTTTCTGGAACAGCAGTTGAAGTCCCATCTTCCCAATGAATAATTGGGATTGGCTCACCCCAGTAACGTTGACGGCTAAAGAGCCAGTCACGGAGACGGTAGGTAACCTTCTCTTGTCCACAGCCTTTTTCTTCCAACCAAACCACAATCTTGGCAATAGCATCTTCCTTATTCAATCCATCTAGGAAGTCTGAATTGACGTGAAGACCATCCTCTGTGTAGGCAGCTTCTTCAACGTTTCCACCTTCCAGCACTTCTACGATTGGAAGACTAAACTGTTTGGCAAATTCCCAGTCACGTTGGTCGTGGGCTGGCACAGCCATGACAGCACCTGTTCCATAGCTAGCAAGAACATAGTCGGCAATCCAGATTGGAATTTCTTTGCCATTGACAGGGTTGATGGCATAAGCACCTGTCCAAACACCAGTTTTTTCTTTAGCAAGGTCGGTACGAGCCAAGTCTGACTTGAGACTAGCTTGGTGTTTGTAGTCCGCCACTGCATCAGCTTGCTCTGAGCTTGTGATGGTATCTACTAGTTCATGCTCAGGTGCCAAAACAGTGAAAGTCGCACCAAAGAGGGTATCAGGTCGCGTCGTAAAGACAGTGAATTCCTTGTCTGTTCCTTTTACTTTAAAGGTTACATTGGCACCAGTTGATTTCCCAATCCAGTTGCGTTGCATATCCTTGATAGACTCTGGCCAATCAAGTTCATCCAAGTCATTGAGCAAGCGCTCTGCATAGGCCGTGATTTTAAGCATCCATTGGCGCATTGGTTTGCGGACAACTGGATAGCCCCCACGCTCAGAAGTTCCGTCAGGAAGGACTTCTTCATTGGCAATGGCCGTTCCCAATTCTTCTACCCAGTTTACTGGTACTTCCGCTTCATAGGCCAAGCCTTTTTCGTAAAGCTTGGTGAAGATCCACTGAGTCCACTTGTAGTAGTTTGGATCTGTTGTATTGACTTCACGGTCCCAGTCATAAGAGAAGCCAAGCGCATTGATTTGGCGTTTGAAGTTAGCAATATTTTCCGCTGTAAATTCTGCCGGGTCATTTCCCGTATCCATGGCGTATTGCTCTGCAGGCAATCCAAAGGCATCCCAACCCATTGGGTGAAGGACATTGTAGCCTTGAGCACGTTTGTAACGGCTGAGAATATCCGTTGCTGTGTAACCTTCTGGGTGTCCTACATGCAATCCAGCTCCCGAAGGATATGGGAACATATCAAGAGCATAAAACTTCGGTTTTGAGGCATCTGTTCCTGTCTTAAATGTATGATGTTTCGCCCAGTAGCCTTGCCACTTGGGCTCAATTTCCTTGTGATTGTAAAAACTCATGCTATTTCTCCAATTTTATGATGTTACTATTATACCATTTTTGGGGGAATTTGAAAGTCGAGAAAGAATCTTTTCCCCTCCATTGTCAAGAAAGATTGGACATCACCCCCACTTTATTTATCTATCAAAAAGAGAATAACACCGGATTAGATATAGAACAAATGTGAATTACCATCGATTGTTCCCATAATTCCCTTAACACATAATTCCCATTTTAGATTTCTTTAAGGTTTTTATTATATGATGTAGAACTCTGTAATTAAAAACATTAGATAAACAAACAGAGAATAATGTTCGTAAAAAGGAGAAAAATTATGAAAAAAATACTATCACTTCTCTCTTTCAGCTGGATATTTCTACTTTTGTCAGGATGCTCTTCAACAACCGAAGCTGAAACTAGCATTGAAAATGATACAGATAAGACTTTAGTTATCTATTCGCCTAACCCTGAAGATCTTATTGAAGAAACAATCCCAGCCTTCGAAGAAAAATATGGCATCAAGGTTGATTTAGTCCAAGCTAGTACTGGTGAATTATTCAAGAAAGCAGAGGCTGAGAAAGAAGCTCCTGTAGCCGATGTCATTTTCGGAGGTTCCTACGCACTCTTCTCTTCTAACGAAAAACTCTTTGAGCCCTATACCTCCCAAGAAAACGACCAAATTATCCCTGAATATCAGAATAAAACAGGATTCTACACTCCATACACTCTTGATGTCAGTGTTCTGATTGTCAATTCAGCTTTAACCAAAGATATTAAAATTGAAGGCTATGATGATTTACTTAATCCTAAATTAAAAGGAAAGATTGCTACTGCTGATCCAAGTAATTCTTCTAGTGCCTTTGCTCAATTAACAAACATGCTCGTAGATCAGGGGGGCTATGAAAATGAGCAAGCTTGGACATATGTGAAAAATCTATTTAGCTTAGTAGATGGGAAAATTGCTTCTAGTTCTTCAAATGTCTACAAATCAGTCGCTGACGGAGAAATGGCTGTCGGACTCACCTATGAAGATCCTGCATTGAAACTCTTAAACGATGGCGTTGATGTAAAAGTCATTTATCCAAAAGAAGGAACCGTCTTTTTGCCTGGTAACGCAGCTATTATCAAAAATGCCAAACACATTGAAAACGCTAAAAAATTTATCGATTTCCTTCTTTCTCAAGACATTCAGGATAAACTAGGAACTGAAACAACCATCAGACCCATTCGAAAAAATGCTAAAACCAATAAAAATATGAAATCAATGACAGAAATCAATATCGCCACTGAAGATTCAGATTATGTCATCCAAAATAAATCAGCTATTCTTAAAAAGTACAATGATATTTTCACTAACATTCAATCGAAACAGTAAAAGAGGTTCACTATGAGTGAGATCAAAATTATTAACGCAAAAAAAATCTACCATGACATTCCTGTCATTGAGAATTTAAATGTTACGATTCCAAAAGGAAATCTTTTCACCATTCTTGGACCTTCAGGTTGTGGAAAAACGACCCTTCTTCGAATGATTGCAGGCTTCAATAGTATTGAAGGCGGAGAATTTTACTTCGATGATACTAAAATCAATAATATAGAACCCAGCAAACGCAACATCGGTATGGTTTTCCAAAACTACGCTATTTTTCCACATTTGACTGTTCGAGATAATGTTGCTTTTGGTCTTAAACAAAAAAAGGTTCCAAAAGAGGAATTAGTTCAACAAACCAATAAATATCTGGAACTAATGCAAATTGATCAATACGCAGATCGAAAGCCCGATAAACTCAGTGGTGGACAACAACAACGTGTCGCCTTGGCACGTGCCTTAGCTGTTAATCCAAGTGTTCTCCTCATGGATGAGCCACTTAGTAACCTGGATGCGAAACTTCGCTTAGATATGCGCCAAGTTATTCGAGAAATTCAACACGAGGTGGGAATTACAACTGTATATGTGACCCACGACCAAGAAGAAGCGATGGCTATTTCAGACCAGATTGCTGTTATGAAAGATGGGGTCATCCAACAAGTCGGACGCCCAAAAGAGCTCTACCATAAACCAGCTAATGAGTTTGTGGCAACCTTTATCGGACGCACAAATCTCATCTCAGCTAAACTAAAAAAACGGAGCGACGGTGCTTATATCGTCTTTTCAGATGGTTATGCCCTCCCTATGCCAGCTCTTGATCAGGCTAAGGAACAAGCTATTCTTGTAAGTATCCGTCCCGAAGAGTTTATCAAAGATGAATCTGGTGATATTGAGGGAATCATTTCAGATAGTGTTTATCTTGGACTCACCACTGAATATTTCGTAGAGACTGTATTTTCTTCAAAAATACAGGTGAGTGAAGAATCAACTTTTGAAGAAGATCTTCAAAAAGGGGATCGAATTCGTCTACGAATCAATACTCAAAAGTTAAATGTCTTTTCTGCAGATGGTTCCCAAAATCTTATTACAGGAGTTGGCTATGAAAGGTAAAAAACTAAACATCTGGACTGCTTCTTCCTTCTTCATCTTTCTTACCTATCTTATTTTTCTTGTTTATCCTATCGTTATTGTACTCAAGCAAGCACTCATACATGAAGGTAAATTCTCACTAGCTAATTTTGAGGATTTCTTTAGTAAATCCTATTACTCTGAGACACTAGTAAACAGTTTTAACGTCTCCATTACTTCTACTGTAACTTCCCTAGTTTTAGGGACCTTATTGGCTTACCTCTTTTCTATATATGACTTCAAAGGAAAGAAATTTTTACAGATACTGATTATCATTGCTTCCATGTCAGCTCCTTTCGTAGGGGCATACTCCTGGATTCTCTTGTTGGGACGAAATGGTGTCATCACTAAATTCTTGACAAATGTCCTTCATCTTCCAGCTATTGATATTTATGGCTTCAAAGGAATTGTACTTGTGTTTACACTTCAGCTATTCCCATTAGTTTTTCTATACGTTGCTGGAGCAATGAAAAGAATTGACCATTCCCTTCTTGAAGCCGCTGAAAGTATGGGGGTAATCGGGTTCAAACGTATGATAACAGTTATTTTGCCCCTTTTAATTCCAACTTTACTTGCCGCTGCCCTACTTGTATTTATGAGAGCATTCTCCGACTTCGGAACTCCTATGTTAATTGGTGAAGGATATCGGACTTTCCCTGTTTTAATTTATAATCAATTCATTAGTGAGGTTGGCGGAAATTCTGCATTTGCATCGGCTTTAGCAATTATGGCGATCATCATTGCTTTAACAATCTTCCTCATCCAAAAATATATTTCAAATCGCTATAGTTTCAGCATGAATTCACTCCATCCAATTGAGCCGAAAAAAACTACAAAAGGAAAAATGGCAGCTATTTATGCAACGGTTTACGGAACTATCTTGTTCTCTATTCTACCTCAGGTCTACTTGATTTATACTTCTTTCCTAAAAACATCAGGTATGGTATTTGTCAAAGGCTATTCTCTAAACAGTTACAAGGTAGCTTTCAATCGCATGGGATCTGCTATTTTTAATACGATTCGCATTCCTTTGATTGCTTTGATTCTAGTTGTTTTATTTGCAACAGTTATCTCCTACCTTGCTGTTAGAAAACGAAATTTGTTTACAAACTTAATTGATAGCCTTAGTATGGTACCTTATATCGTACCAGGAACAGTTCTCGGTATTGCCTTTATCTCTTCATTCAATACAGGTATCTTCGGAAGTGGCTTCCTTATGATTACAGGAACAGCCTTCATCTTGATTATCTCCTTATCTGTCCGAAGACTCCCTTATACGATTCGCTCATCTGTTGCTAGCTTGCAACAAATAGCACCTAGTATTGAAGAAGCCGCTGCAAGTTTAGGAAGTAGCCGTCTCAATACTTTCAGTAAAATTACTGTTCCAATGATGTTACCCGGTATTATTTCTGGATCTATTCTATCATGGGTAACAATGATTTCAGAACTATCTACTTCTATCCTGCTATATAATACCAAAACAAAAACTATGACCGTAGCAATCTATACAGAGGTACTCAGAGGAAATTATGGTGTAGCAGCAGCTTTATCAACGATTTTATCTATCCTAACAGTCGCTTCCTTACTGTTATTCATGAAAATCTCTAAAAATAATAACATTACACTCTAATTTTTCCCTATCAAAAACAGCCGAAAGGATGGTCCTAGGCTGTTTTTTCTAATCTCTTATCTCAATACATGACCCGAAGTTTTGACGAACATATTTACTGATTAAATAGAATTTCCTTCCATCTTCTCACGTCCCAGTTCCCGGTAGCTACGGTCACCAACAACCTCAACGCTAAACTGGCCGTCCTCATATTCAAGGATCGTCACGCTACCATTATCGAGACCGTGCGGATGCATGCCATTGATCAGATAAACCATCGTACCAATGGTCATCCCGTGGCTGACAACCAGGGCATTTCCGCCACCGTGTTCTTCCATTTCTTTGGCAATCGACTCAAATCCTTCCTTGATTCGGCCACTAAGTTTTTCCCAACCCTCAGCCCAACCAGCAGTATCAACCTCTACCAAGCCTTCTGCTAGCTCGGCATAGGATAACTGATGAACATGATCCACCTTGAAAACACGCGGAATGACCCCCATAAAGAGATCCCCATCATAGGCCCCATCAAAACTACCAAAGCACCACTCACGGATTCGCTTATCCATACGGTAAGGGATTTTCCCTTGTAAGCCCAGTTCTTCTAGGACGATTCCCATGGTCTGAATGGTACGCCCTGAATCACTGGAATAAGCTCGGTCAAATTGCAAACCAGACTCTCTCAAGCCAATTCCCAGTTCATGGATTCCCAACTCACCTTCTGCGGTTAGAGGCGTATCACTCCATCCTTGAGCACGTCCAATCGTGTTAAACATGGTTTTCCCATGACGGACTAAGTACAATCTTACTTTAGACATTTTCTATCCTCCATTTTCTTCTATTATATCATGGATCAAAGAAATATTTGGCTTTCAAAAGCAAAGCTCCTTCTCCTAATTTTGCCACAAGAAAAGCTACCCTTATGGTAGCTTCCCTAGGAGATTATTATGAAAAAGTTTAGGATTTCTATTAAATAAAGTTAGGAGGTCTTTATTTAATGATTATAGTATACCCAGTCATCCTTAAACCCAACTTAAATCTTCTCTCTTTTTTATTAATTTTTAAAACTATGGATTGGAGCTGGAATTTGGCCACCGCGAGAGATGAAATCAACAGACGAAGCCCCATTGACCTTCATCACTGGTGCTGTCCCTAGCAAGCCACCAAACTCAATCATATCGCCTTCTTTACCCTTTGGAATAATACGGACAGCTGTTGTCTTCATATTAATGACACCGATTGCCGCCTCATCCGCAATCATCGCAGCAATAGTCTCAGCAGGCGTATCCTCTGGAATGGCGATCATGTCCAAACCAACTGAACAGATAGCTGTCATAGCCTCTAGTTTCTCTAAATTCAGAGAACCATTTTGCACTGCTGCAATCATTCCCTCATCTTCAGAAACAGGGATAAAAGCACCAGACAAGCCACCAACCTGGTTACAAGCCATCACTCCGCCCTTCTTAACTTGGTCATTCAAAAGAGCGAGTGCCGCAGTCGTCCCATGCGTTCCTACTGTTTCCAAGCCCATCTCCTCCAGTACTCGAGCCACTGAGTCTCCAACTGCAGGAGTAGGCGCAAGACTTAGGTCGACAATTCCAAAGTCAACACCAAGGCGTTCACTCGCCATTTGCCCAACCAGCTGACCGATACGAGTAATCTTGAAGGCTGTTTTCTTGACTGTTTCCGCTACTACATCAAAACTCTGACCACGAACTTTCTCCAAGGCGCGTTTGACAACACCAGGACCTGAAACACCAACATTGATGATGACATCTGCTTCACCGACACCATGGAAGGCCCCCGCCATAAAAGGATTGTCCTCAACAGCGTTAGCAAATACGACCAATTTGGCAGCACCCATATCTGATAAGTTCGCTGTTTCCTTGATGATACGTCCCATATCTGCAACTGCAGTCATGTTGATGCCTGACTTGGTTGAGCCAATATTGACAGACGAACAGACCTTGTCTGTCTCAGCTAGAGCACGAGGGATCGAATTGATGAGAATTTCATCTCCTTTTTGGTAGCCTTTTTGTACCAAAGCTGAGAATCCACCAATAAAGTCAACACCAATCTCCTTGGCAGCCTTATCAAGAGCCTTTGCCAAAACGACATAGTCAGTCGCATCAGTCGCAGCACCAATTAAAGAAATCGGAGTCACCGATACCCGTTTATTAACAATAGGAATCCCAAGTTCTGCAGCAATTTCATCTCCCACAGCCACTAGATTTGCAGCTTTAGTGGTGATTTTTTGATAAATCTTTTCAGCAGCACGTTCAATATCTGGATCAATACAGTCCAAAAGGGAGATGCCCATGGTGATGGTTCTGATATCGAAGTTCTGCTCTTCGATCATGGCAATGGTTTCCGTAACTTGTCTAATATCCATGATGCCCTCCTAGATATTATACATAGCATCAAAAATCGCTGAACTTTGAATATTGATTTTAACATTCAAGGACTGGCCGAACGTTTCAAACTCATTTCGGAGATAAGTGAAATCCTGCTTTTCGTCACTAGAAACGACCGCCATCATGGTAAAGTATTCATCCAACACCGTCTGAGAAATATCATCAATATTCAAACCCAACTCTGCAATCTTAGTAGACACGCCTGCAACAATACCAGTCTTGTCCTTGCCAACCACTGTAATAATAGCCTTCATCTTTAGACTCCCATTCTACGATTATTAGAAAACCTGAACGTTTTTGATTTTCTTTTTCCTTAGTATAGCATATTTCCATAGAAAATACTAAAAAACGCCTGCTTACGAAGTTGTTCTTAAGAAAAAAACAATTTCGTAAACAAGCGTCTACCCTATCAAATGATGATGAGTGTTCCCGCTAGGACCGAAGTCCCAGCGGTAGACCAGAGCTAGACTAAGAGCACAAGACTCCATCATCATAACACTCAACAAAATTGATGATTTTATACTAATTCGATGATCGCCATTGGCGCAGCATCACCACGACGTGGTTCAGTTTTAAGGATACGAGTGTATCCACCGTTACGTTCAGCATAACGAGGTGCGATTTCTGAGAACAATTTTTGAAGTGCTGTAGTAGAAGTGTACTTATCAGTTGCTTCATCATAGTTTTCAGATGCGATTTCATTACGTACGAAAGCAGCTGCTTGACGACGTGCATGCAAATCACCACGTTTACCTAGAGTAATCATTTTTTCAACAGTTTTACGGATTTCTTTAGCACGAGCTTCAGTTGTCACGATTGATTCGTTGATCAAAAGGTCAGTTGTCAAATCGCGAAGCATTGCTTTACGTTGTGAGCTAGTGCGTCCTAGTTTACGGTAAGCCATGTATTCCTCCTTTATTTATCTTTTAATCCAAGACCCAAGTCAATGAGTTTGAGTTTCACTTCTTCCAAACTCTTGCGTCCAAGATTTCGTACTTTCATCATCTCTGCTTCAGATTTTTCTGTTAAATCATGCACAGTATTGATACCGGCACGTTTCAAACAGTTGTATGAACGCACAGACAAGTCCAGTTCCTCAATCGTACGATCCAAAACACGGTCGTCCGATTCAGTATCAGCTTCTTTCATCACTTCAGTTGACTTAGCAATCTCTGTAAGATTTGTAAACAAATCAAGATGTTCTGTCAAGATACGTGCTGAAAGCCCTAAAGCATCTTCTGGAATAATTGTTCCATTTGTCAAGATTTCAAGGGTTAATTTGTCAAAACCATCGTTACTACCTACACGAGCAGGTTCAACTTGATAGTTGACTTTTGTAACTGGTGTATAAATAGAATCTACAGCAAGTGTTCCAACTGGCGCATTATCTTTTTTGTTTTCATCAGCAGGCACATATCCACGACCACTGTTAACAGTCATTGTCGCTTTTAGAGAAGAACCTTCACCGATTGTAAAGAGATAATGATCTGGATTTACAATTTCAATATCACTGTCAGTCAAAATGTCTCCAGCTGTAATTTCAGCGGGACCTTCAACGTCAAGTTCAATGATTTTTTCGTCTTCAACGTATGATTTCACTGCAATCCCTTTAATGTTCAGAATGATTTGCATCACGTCTTCACGAACACCTGGAACTGTGTCGAACTCATGCAAGACACCTTCAATGTTGATAGATGTCACTGCTGCTCCTGGTAGAGAAGCTAGTAGTACACGACGAAGAGAGTTACCAAGAGTTGTACCGTAGCCACGTTCAAGTGGTTCGATTACAAACTTGCCATAATCTTTATTTTCATCAATTTTTGTTATATTTGGTTTTTCAAACTCAATCATTTAGTTACTCCCTCTTAAACGAAAAGCAGTGTAATGCGATGATTATACACGGCGACGTTTTGGAGGACGAGCACCATTGTGTGGCACTGGAGTCACATCACGAATTGCTGTTACTTCAAGACCAGCGGCAGCAAGCGCACGAATAGCTGACTCACGACCAGAACCTGGACCTTTTACAGTAACTTCAACTGATTTAAGACCGTGTTCTTGTGCAGATTTAGCAGCAGCTTCTGAAGCCATTTGAGCAGCGAAT
The DNA here is from genome assembly GCF_053010225.1 of Streptococcus sp. Z556. Lineage (NCBI taxonomy): Bacteria > Bacillati > Bacillota > Bacilli > Lactobacillales > Streptococcaceae > Streptococcus > Streptococcus sp. Z556. The sequence continues at coordinate 143,654 of NZ_JBRKNU010000003.1, read as the reverse complement.
GGTGTAGATTTACGAGAACCTTTGAAACCAAGAGCACCAGCTGATGACCAAGCAATTGCATTACCATGCACATCAGTAATCATAACAATAGTGTTATTAAATGTAGCGTGAATATGAGCAATACCAGATTCGATATTCTTTTTCACACGACGTTTACGTGTTGGTTTAGCCAAGACTTTTACCTCCTATATTATTTTTTCTTACCAGCAATCGCAACAGCTTTACCTTTACGAGTGCGAGCGTTGTTTTTAGTGTTTTGTCCACGGACAGGAAGTCCACGACGGTGACGAATACCACGGTAAGAACCGATTTCCATCAAACGTTTGATGTTCAAGTTTACTTCACGACGAAGGTCACCTTCAACTTTGATTGCATCCACTTCACGACGGATAGCATCTTCTTGATCTGATGTAAGGTCACGTACACGAACATCTTCTGAGATTCCAGCAGCAGCCAAAATTTTCTTAGATGTTGCAAGTCCGATACCATAAACATAAGTCAATGAGATTACTACGCGTTTGTCATTTGGAATGTCAACTCCAGCAATACGAGCCATGTTTTCTCCTTTCTATCTTATCCTTGACGTTGTTTGTGTTTTGGATTTGCTGGGCAAATTACCATAACACGACCATTACGACGAATTACTTTACAGTATTCGCAAATTGGTTTGACCGATGGTCTTACTTTCATTTCTTATCCCTCCAAGTTTTTCGATTATTTAAAGCGGTAAGTGATACGTCCACGTGTCAAGTCATATGGACTCATCTCGACAGTAACACGATCTCCCGCTAAAATACGAATATAGTTTTTACGAATTTTACCAGAAACTGTTGCTAAAATCTGATGTCCATTTTCAAGTTCAACCGTAAACATTGCGTTAGGCATTGTATCGACTACTTTGCCTTCAACTTCAATCACATCGTCTTTTGCCACGCAAAAGCACCTCCATAAATTTCGATTTGATGCCTCTAAACATAGAGACAACAATTATAAGTCAGACTATCTCAGTATAACATTTGTAGCGATTTTTTGCAAGTGCGAAAAACGCTTTATTTCAAATTTGTCAATACTTTTTCGATGTCTTTGAACACATCATTGATATCTTGATTTCCTTCGATATCGTGGACCAAACCTTTGGCACGGTAGTGAGCAATGATTGGTTCACCTTGGGCGATATTCACATCCAAACGACGCTTCACTGTCTCAGGTTTGTCATCCTCACGTTGGTAATAATCTTCCTCTTTATAGTCAACGGGTGGGTTGAAAACTTTGTGGAAGGTTTCACCTGTTTCGCGGTGGATGATACGGCCACTCAAACGTTCCAAGAGACAGTCTGGATTCACTTCGATGTTGATCACACCTTCCAATTCGATACCAAGTTCAGCCAATGTTTTGTCCAAGGCATGAGCTTGTTCAATCGTACGTGGGTAACCATCCAACAAGAAACCTGTTTCCTTGATGTCTTCCTGAGAAAGGCGTTCTTTAACAATTCCATTTGTAACTTCATCTGGAACCAACTCACCTTTGTCGATGTATGACTTGGCAAGTACACCCATTTCAGTTTGATTAGCCATAGCAGCACGGAACATATCTCCAGTTGAAATGTGTGCCACGTGGAATTGTTCCACAATTTTAGCTGCTTGCGTTCCCTTACCTGCTCCAGGTAAGCCCATAATCAAAAGATTCATGATAGGATCTCCTTATTTTGTATTTAAATAGAAGCAGAAATATGTTTCAACCCCTATTTAAAAACAAAATAGAAGAGGGGAGACGAAAATCTCTCTGATAGATAGACCTTCATACTCCACTCTCTAAGCAAAAGTAATTTTGCTTTTATTCTGTTTTGTCCATGAAACCAACATACTTACGTTTCAATAGGTAACCTTCCAACTGTTTGATTCCTTCGATACCTGTCGAGATAATGATCAAAAGACTAGTTCCCCCAAAAGCAACAGCTTCTGAAAGGCCAAAGACATCTTTTGCCACAATCGGCAAGATTGAAATCACACCAAGGAAGATTGATCCGACCGTTGCAAGGCGACGAAGAAGTTTCGACATAAATTCTTCAGTTCCCTTACCAGGACGGACACCATGAATGTAGGCTCCACTCTTTTGCAAGTTTTCTGCTGCTTTCTCTGGATTGATCTGTACAAATGTATAGAAGAATGTAAAGAGAATGATTAACAAGGCATACATAGCAACACCTGTCGGAGATGTTGTAGATAACATTTCCTGTGCTGTACGTACCCAAGCCCAATCATGACCTGTAGCACTCAAAAACTGAAGAATGGCTGCAGGTGCCGCTGTAATGGAACTTGCAAAGATAACTGGGATAACTCCCGCTGGGTTTACCTTCAAAGGGAGGTATGAGCTAGATGGGGCTCCTTGAGCAACTTTTGTATATTGGATTGGAATTTTATATTCTGCTTGTTGAACATAGGTTGTAAAGTATACAATCAACAAGACAGCGATAATCAAAATAACGACAAAGATAATAGATGAAGTCAAACGGCTACTTGGAATATTGACGAAGTAGTCAACATAGATGCCTTTAATCATCTCAGGGATTGAAGCGACAATACCTGCAAAGATAATCATAGACACACCATTTCCGTATCCCTTATCTGTAATTTGTTCCCCGAGCCACGTTACAATCATACTCCCTGCTGTGAGGATAATACCAATAGTAACAAAGACTTGTGGAGTTAAAGCTGTCGTTAATAATTTTGCTCCAGATAGAGTATTAAATCCTGCTGTAATCCCGATAGATTGAACAAATGCAAGTACAAGTGCAATATAACGAGTAGCCTGGTTTAGTTTTCTCCGTCCTACTTCCCCTTGTTTACCCCATTCTACAAACTTCGGTAAAAGATCCATTTGTAGCAATTGAACAACGATGGAAGCCGTGATATACGGACTTACTCCGAGTGCAAAAACGGAGAAGTTCTTCATGGCATTCCCTGAAACAAGACTAAGCATGTTCAAGAAAGATAAACCACTGAGAGCTTCTAAGCTTTTTGCATTCACACCTGGAACAGTAATACTTGTCCCAATACGGAAAACAAGAATGATAAAAATCGTAAAGAGAATTTTTGATCGAACTTGTTTAACCTTGAGCGCTTCTTTTAATAATTTAAAAAACATGGGTCACCTCTCTTAGATGACTTCTACAGAACCACCTTTAGCAGTGATAGCTTCCTCAGCTGATTTAGAGAATTTAGCTGCTTTCACAGTCAATTTCTTAGTCAACTCACCGTTACCAAGAATTTTAACTCCTGATTTTTCAGCTTTCACAATTCCTGCTTCGATAAGTACAACTGGAGTTACTTCTGCACCGTCTTCAAAGACGTTCAATTGGTCAAGGTTTACAATTGCGTATTCTTTAGCGTTGATGTTAGTGAATCCACGTTTTGGAAGACGACGGAACAATGGAGTTTGTCCACCTTCAAAACCAAGGCGAACTCCGCCACCGCTACGAGCTTTTTGACCTTTTTGACCGCGACCAGATGTTTTACCGTTACCAGATGAAGTACCACGACCAACACGGTTACGTACTTTACGAGAACCTTCTGCAGGTTTCAATTCATGAAGTTTCATTATTATTTTCTCCTCTTTTGTAAAATGCTAGCGCCGATAAGAGAGAAAAGGTTGTCTCCCTTATCAACTCGCCTATACATTCGTCATCTTTGATGACTATACCTAGTTATAGGGGATGAGTATTGCCACATCCCCTAAAAATTCATTAGTTTACTTCTTCAACTGTTACCAAGTGAGATACTGCAGTGATCATACCACGGATAGCAGCGTTGTCTTCTTTGATAACAGAGCTGTTCAATTTGCCAAGTCCAAGTGCTACAACAGTTTTACGTTGTGATGGAATGCGTCCGATTGGAGACTTAGTCAAAGTAATTTTAATTTGAGCCATTTTATCCCCTTTCTTATGCCAAATCAGAAACTGAGATACCACGAAGGGCAGCAACTTCTTCAGCGCGTTTCAATTGTTTCAAACCTTCAACAGTTGCGCGAACAATGTTGATTGGAGTGTTAGATCCAAGTGATTTAGATGTAATATCTGCCACACCTGCCAATTCCACAACGGCACGAACTGCACCACCAGCGGCAACTCCAGAACCTTCTACAGCAGGTTTCAACAATACTTTAGCTCCACCGAATTCTGAAAGAACTTCGTGAGGAATTGTTGTTCCAACCATAGGTACTTCAATCAAGTTTTTCTTAGCATCGTCTACTGCTTTACGGATTGCTTCTGGAACTTCTTGAGCTTTACCAGTACCAAATCCTACGCGACCATTGTGGTCACCAACAACAACAAGAGCTGCGAAACGGAGACGACGTCCACCTTTAACAACTTTTGTAACACGGTTGACAGCAACTACGCGTTCTTCAAATTCAACTGCATTGTCTTTAAATGCCATTTTCTAGTGTCCTCCTATTAGAATTTCAATCCGTTTTCACGAGCTGCATCAGCCAAAGCTTTCACACGTCCGTGATATAGATATCCACCGCGGTCGAACACCACTTCTGAAATACCTTTAGCACTTGCACGTTCTGCAACGAGTTTACCGACAGCAACGGCTTGTTCAGTTTTAGTTCCTTTTGAAACTTCTTTGTCAAGAGTTGAAGCACTTGCGAGCGTTACACCCGCTACGTCATCAATCACTTGAGCGTAGATGCCTGTATTAGAACGGAATACGTTCAAACGTGGGCGATCAGCAGTTCCAGAGAGTTTTCCGCGAACGCGACGGTGGCGTTTTTGGCGGAGTTTGTTTTTATCTGGTTTAGAAATCACAGTTTTCACCTCTTTAGTTTTAAATCGTGTGCTATGCACTAAGTTGGAAAATAGGTTGGTGGTTAAAAATCAACCACTCAACATTATTTACCTGTTTTACCTTCTTTAAGACGAACGTATTCGCCAACGTAACGGATACCTTTACCTTTATATGGTTCAGGTGAGCGAAGGCTACGTACATAAGCAGCTGTTTGACCAACTACTTCTTTTGAAATTCCGCTGATAGCAATTGTTGTTGGGTTTGGAAGTTCAAAAGTAATTCCTTCTGGAGCTTCAACTTCGTCTGGATGAGATTTACCTACAGCCAAAACAAGTTTAGATCCTTGAAGTTGTGCACGGTAACCAACCCCACGCATTTCAAGTACTTTCTTGAATCCTTCTGATACACCAACAACCATGTTGTTCAAAAGGGCACGAGTAGTTCCGTGGATTGTTTTCATTTCTTTTGAATCGTTTGGACGGTGAAGAGTTACTTCAGTACCTTCCACACGAATTTCAATATCTTTTGAGAACTCACGAGTAAGTTCTCCTTTAGGTCCTTTTACAGTTACAACGTTGTCATTGTTAGTGATTTCAACACCAGCAGGCAACACGATAACTTTATTACCAATACGTGACATGTTTATTTTCTCCTGTTAGATTGTCAGGCCATTACAGCCAGTTTTCACGGGGTTAAAGATACTTGTTTAGTTCAAGAGCTGAACTGAACACGCTCTAACGAGCTTTGTATCTTGATTAGAGTTCGAGCTAAGAATTTGGTGAAAAAGATAAGTTTGTCTTGGAGCATCGCTCCTGCTACAAACTTCCTATTTTCACTGCATTCTTTTAACGCTCTCACATCATCAATTACCAAACGTAAGCGATAACTTCTCCACCAACGTTCTTTTGGCGAGCTTCTTTATCAGTAAGCAAACCTTCAGAAGTTGAAAGGATAGCAATTCCAAGTCCGTTAAGAACTTTTGGAAGATCTTCACGTTTTTTGTAGACACGAAGTCCTGGTTTAGAAACACGTTTCAAGTTAGTGATAACTTTTTCACCGTTTGGTCCGTATTTAAGGAATACACGGATGATGCCTTGTTTGTCATCTTCGATGATTTCTACGTTCTTAACAAAACCTTCGCGTTTAAGGATTTCAGCAATCCCTTTTTTGATGTTTGATGCAGGTACTTCAAGTACTTCGTGTTTCGCTTGGTTAGCGTTACGAATACGAGTTAGGAAGTCTGCGATTGGGTCAGTCATAACCATTTTGTTATTCTCCTCTTACTAGTAGTTTGCAAGTCGCACTTGCTAGTTAATACATGATACAAAGAGCGTAACAGCAAGAGCAAAAATAGGCAATTTGATGCCGGAGCGATGCTCCAAAGAAAATTGGTCTTTTTTGCCAAAGCTGTAGCTCGTGTTCAAATTGGCAAACCCAACTGAACCCGGGCTAAACTCTGTGTGAAAAAGATAAACTTTCCTAGAAACTTCAGTTTCTTCGTCAAGTTTCCTATTTTCACTTGGAGTTTTGACGCCCTTGATATCTTAAATTACCAAGATGCTTTTGTTACACCAGGGATTTGTCCTTTGTAAGCTAATTCACGGAAGCAAACACGGCAAAGTTTAAATTTGCGGTAAACTGAATGTGGACGACCACATTTTTCACAACGAGTATAAGCTTGAGTAGAGAACTTCGCTGGACGTTTGTTCTTAGCAATCATTGATTTTTTAGCCATTAGATTTACCTCCTATATTATTTTGCAAAAGGCATTCCAAGGCCTGTAAGCAATGCACGTGACTCTTCGTCAGTGTTAGCAGTTGTTACGATAACGATGTCAAGACCACGAGTTTTGTCAACGTCATCAAAGTTGATTTCTGGGAAGATCAATTGTTCTTTCACACCAAGAGTGTAGTTTCCGCGTCCATCAAATGATTTTGTTGGAACACCGTGGAAGTCACGTACACGTGGAAGTGAAACTGAAACCAATTTGTCCAAGAATTCGTACATACGTTCACCACGAAGGGTAACTTTTGCACCGATCGCTACACCTTCACGAAGACGGAAGCCGGCGATTGATTTTTTAGCTTTAGTGATAAGTGGTTTTTGACCTGAGATAAGCGCCAATTCTTCAGCAGCTTTTTCAAGGCTTTTAGCGTTTGATACAGCTTCACCAACACCCATGTTCAAAACGATCTTATCTACTTTAGGCACAGCCATCACTGATGAGTAGTTGAATTGTTCTGTCAAAGCAGGAACTACTTCATTAAGATATTTTTCTTTTAAACGATTTGCCATTATACTTCTCCTTTCCTTCGTGATTAATCAAGCACTTCGCCTGATTTTTTGTTGTAGCGAACTTTTTTACCGTCTACAAATTTGTAACCAACACGACCAGCTACACCATTTTTGTCCAAAACTTGAACGTTTGATACGTGGATAGCTGCTTCTTTCTCGATGATACCACCTTGAGGAAGCTCGTTAGTTGGACGTTGGTGTTTCTTAACGATGTTGACACCTTCAACGATAACTTTGTTTACTTTGGGAAGGGCAGTAAGGACAACAGCTTCTGTTCCCTTATCTTTACCAGCGATTACGCGAACTTTGTCGCCTTTTTTTACAAACATTAGGTTTCTCCTTGATTTTTCTTACGCCCATAAGGGCACCCTGGAGATGAATCCAGGGGACTAGTTTGTTTCTAAAAATTAAAGTACTTCTGGAGCAAGTGACACGATCTTCATGAAGCCACCTTCACGCAATTCGCGTGCAACTGGCCCAAAGATACGTGTTCCGCGAGGAGTTTTGTCTTCACGGATGATAACTGCTGCGTTTTCGTCAAATTTGATGTATGAACCATCAGCACGACGAGCACCTGATTTAGTACGAACGATAACAGCTTTTACAACGTCACCTTTTTTAACCGCACCACCAGGAGTAGCTTGTTTTACAGATGCCACAATAACATCACCGATGTTTGCAAATTTACGTCCTGAACCACCAAGAACTTTGATAGTCAAGATTTCGCGAGCACCGCTGTTGTCTGCGACTTTCAAACGAGTTTCTGTTTGAATCATTTCAGTTTTCTCCTTTCAGGTTTGATTAGATGATGACCGCTTCTTCAACAACTTCTACAAGACGGAAACGTTTTGTAGCTGAAAGCGGACGAGTTTCCATGATACGTACGATATCGCCTTCTTTGGCAACATTGTTTTCATCATGTGCTTTGTATTTCTTAGAGTAGTTAATACGTTTACCATAGACTGGGTGGTTACGTTTTGTTTCAACTACAACTGTGATTGTCTTGTCCATTTTGTCAGATACAACACGTCCAACAAGAACTTTACGATTATTGCGTTCCATTGAAATTTCTCCTTCCCTAGTCTATTATTTCGCTTCAGATTGAACTGTTTTGATACGAGCGATTTGTTTTTTAACTTCTTTCAAGCGAGCTGTTTGTTCCAATTGACCAGTAGCAGCTTGGAAACGAAGTTCAAACAATTCTTTTTTCAATTCGTTTTCGCGCTTCGCGAGTTCTTCTTGAGAAAGACCACGAAGTTCTTTAACAAATTCTTTTACTTCATTAAGTTTCATGCCTTCTCCTTATTCTGCTTCACGTTTTACGAATTTACATTTAACTGGCAATTTATGGCTTGCAAGACGAAGCGCTTCGCGAGCGATCTCTTCAGATACACCAGCAACTTCAAACATCACTTTACCACGTTTAACTGGTGCTACCCAACCTTCAGGCGCCCCTTTACCAGATCCCATACGCACACCGATAGCTTTAGCAGTGTATGATTTGTGTGGGAAGATTTTAATCCAAACTTTACCACCACGTTTCATGTAACGAGTCATGGCGATACGAGCAGCTTCGATTTGGCGGTTAGTGATCCAGTGGCTAGTTGTAGCTTGAAGACCGTATTCACCGAATGCTACTTCTTTTCCACCTTTTGCTTCACCGCGCATTTTTCCACGGAATTCACGACGGTGTTTAACACGTTTAGGTACTAACATTGGTTATTTACCTCCTTTAGTGTTTTTACGAGCTGGAAGAACTTCACCACGGTAGATCCATACTTTAACACCAAGTTTACCGTATGTTGTGTCTGCTTCTTCCCAAGCGTAATCGATATCTGCACGAAGTGTGTGAAGTGGAACAGTTCCTTCAGAGTATCCTTCTGCACGGGCGATATCTGCACCGTTCAAACGACCTGATACTTGGGTTTTGATTCCTTTAGCTCCAGCACGCATTGCACGTTGGATTGCTTGTTTTTGTGCACGACGGAAAGCAACACGTTGCTCCAATTGACGAGCAATTCCTTCACCTACAAGGTGAGCATCCAAATCAGGTTGTTTGATTTCGATGATGTTGATGTGTACTTGTTTTCCAGTCAATTTGTTAAGTTTTGCACGAAGTGCATCAACGTTAGCACCACCTTTACCGATAACCATACCTGGTTTAGCAGTGTGAAGTGAAACGTTAACTTTGTTTACTGCGCGTTCAATTTCGATAGTTGAAACTGCTGCGTCAGCCAATTCTTTTTGAACGAATTTACGGATTGCAAGATCTTCATGAAGGTAATCCGCGTATTCTTTTTCAGCATACCATTTGGCATCCCAATCACGGATGATGCCGACACGCATACCAATTGGATGTACTTTTTGACCCACGATGTTACCTCCTTATTTTTCTGCAACAGCCACAGTGATGTGAGCTGTACGTTTGTTGATTGGTGAAGCTGAACCTTTCGCACGTGGACGGAAACGTTTCATAGTTGGTCCTTCGTTTGCGAATGCTTCAGATACTACCAAGTTAGCTTTATCCAAACCAAAGTTGTTTTCAGCGTTAGCTACAGCTGAGTTCAAAACTTTCAAGATGATTTCAGCGGCTTTGTTTGGAGTGAATGTCAAGATTGCAATAGCATCGGCTACGCTTTTACCACGGATGTTGTCAAGAACAAGACGTGATTTACGAGGTGAAACACGTACTGTACGAGCCATTGCTTTAGCTGAAGTAATTTCTGCCATTTATGTTCTCCTTATTTTCTACGTGTTTTCTTGTCGTCTGCAGCGTGACCTTTGTAAGTACGAGTTGGTGCAAATTCACCAAGCTTGTGACCTACCATGTCTTCTTGGATGTAAACAGGTACGTGTTTACGTCCGTCATAAACTGCAATAGTGTAACCAATGAAACTTGGGAAGATCGTTGAACGACGTGACCAAGTTTTGATAACTTTTTTCTTTTCGTCGTTAGCTTGAGCTTCAACTTTTTTCATCAAATGCTCATCGACGAAAGGTCCTTTTTTAAGACTGCGTCCCATTTTATTTTTTCTCCTTTAAATGTTGTACCACAGCGGCTTGCGCTCACATGGAGCGCTACCGAGCTGGCGGATTTTCTAGTTGCTTAGGCGACTAGTTTACTATTATTTCTCGTTGCGACGACGAACGATAAGTTTGTCAGATTTCGCTTTCTTGTTACGAGTTTTAAGACCAAGAGCAGGTTTGCCCCATGGAGTAGATGGCGCTTTACGACCAACTGGTGCTTTACCTTCACCACCACCGTGTGGGTGATCGTTAGGGTTCATTACAGAACCACGAACTGTTGGGCGGATACCTTTCCAACGGCTACGTCCTGCTTTACCAAGGTTTACAAGTCCATGTTGTTCGTTTCCGACAACACCAACTGTAGCACGACAAGTTCCAAGAATCATACGAACTTCGCCAGATTGAAGACGAACAAGAACATATTTACCTTCTTGACCCAATACTTGAGCAGAAGCTCCAGCTGCACGCACCAATTCTCCACCACGACCTGGTTTCAACTCGATGTTGTGGATCAAAGTACCAACTGGGATGTTAGCAAGCGGAAGAGCGTTTCCGACTTTGATATCTGCTTCTGGACCTGAAACGATGCGTTGACCAACTTCAAGACCTTTTGGAGCGATGATGTATGCTTTCACACCGTCAGTGTAGTGTACAAGAGCGATGTTTGCAGAACGGTTTGGATCGTACTCGATTGTTTTAACAACAGCTTCAACGTTGTCTTTGTTACGTTTGAAGTCAACCAAACGGTAGAAACGTTTGTGTCCACCACCTTGGTGACGAACAGTGATACGACCGTTGTTGTTACGACCAGCCTGTTTCTTCAAAGCAACAAGCAATGATTTTTCAGGAGTGCTTGTTGTGATTTCAGCGAAATCCAAAGAAGTCATATTACGGCGACCGTTTGTTGTTGGTTTATAAACACGAATTCCCACGATATTTCCTCCTTAGATTATTCAGCTTCAGCAGCAAACAACTCGATTGCTTTTGAATCAGCTGTAAGTGTGATGATAGCTTTTTTAGTTTTGTTAGTAAAACCAGTGTAACGTCCAACACGTTTAGCTTTTGGTTTTACGTTGATTGTGTTAACGTTGGCAACTTTAACACCTTCGAAAGCAGCTTCAACAGCTTGCTTGATCAAAAGTTTGTGTGCACGAGTGTCAACTTCAAATACATATTTTCCTGCTTCAAGTTGAGCCATTGAGCTTTCAGTGATGACAGGTTTTTTGATAACATCATACAAATTCATTATGCAAGAACCTCCTCGATTTTAGAGATAGCTGCTTGTGTGACAAGAAGTTTGTCGCTATTTGCGATGTCAAGAACACTTGCAGTTGTAGCAGTTGCAACTTTCACGTTTGGAAGGTTACGAGCTGAAAGAGCTGCGAATTCATTTCCTTCTTCAAGGATAACAAGAACTTTAGAATCGATGCTCAATGCTGCAAGAACTTTTGCAAATTCAGCAGTTTTTGGAGCTGTAAATGAAAGAGCGTCTACAGCTACGAATTTGTTTTCAGCAACTTTTTCAGAATAAACTGATTTAAGAGCTAGGCGACGAACTTTTTGTGGAAGTTTGTAGCCGTATGAACGTGGAGTTGGTCCGAAGACAACACCACCACCACGCCATTGTGGTGAGCGGATAGAACCTTGACGAGCACGTCCAGTTCCTTTTTGACGCCATGGTTTGCGTCCACCACCTGATACTGCAGAGCGGTTTTTAACAGCGTGTGTTCCTTGACGAAGGCTTGCGCGTTGGCTGATGATGACATCAAACACAACTGATTCATTTGGTTCAATACCAAATACTGCATCGTTAAGAACAACTTGGCCAGCTTCTTTACCAGTTTGGTCAAATAATGTTACGTTTGCCATTGTGACTGATTTCCCCTTTCTTTATTATTTACCAGCTTTAACTGCTGATTTGATAGTGATAAGAGATTTCTTAGCACCTGGTACGTTACCTTTGATAAGGATAACGTTCTTTTCTGGAACAACTTGTACAACTTCAAGGTTTTGAATTGTTACGCGGTCGCCACCCATGCGTCCTGCAAGGTTTTTACCTTTGAATACGCGGTTAGGTGCAACAGGTCCCATAGAACCTGGACGACGGTGGTAACGAGAACCGTGAGCCATTGGTCCACGTGATTGTCCGTGGCGTTTGATAACACCTTGGAAACCTTTACCTTTAGAAGTACCAGTTACGTCAACAACGTCTCCAGCTGCGAATGTTTCAACTGTGATTTCAGCACCAACTTCCAAGCCTTCAACGTTTTTGAATTCACGAATGAAGCGCTTAGGAGCCGTGTTAGCTTTCGCTACATGTCCTTTAGCAGGTTTGTTGCTCAATACTTCGCGTTTGTCATCGAAACCAACTTGGATAGCGTTGTATCCGTCTGTTTCAACAGTTTTAACTTGAAGAACAACGTTTGGAGTTGCTTCAATAACTGTTACAGGGATCAATTCGCCAGCTTCAGTGAAGATTTGAGTCATTCCCACTTTTTTCCCTAAGATTCCTTTTGTCATGAGAAAATAGTTCCTTTTCTATATTTTTTATTCAAAAAGTTTTTAACGAGCGTTTTTCATGCTCAAGGTTTCAAACTTTGGATTAAAGCTTGATTTCTACGTTTACACCACTTGGAAGATCCAATTTCATCAAAGCATCAACTGTTTTTTGAGTTGGGTTAACGATATCGATCAAACGTTTGTGTGTACGCATTTCGAATTGTTCGCGAGAGTCTTTGTATTTGTGAGTCGCACGAATAATTGTGTAGAGGCTACGTTCAGTTGGAAGTGGGATTGGACCCGCAACTTGTGCACCTGTACGAGTAGCTGATTCTACGATTTTAGCAGCCGCTGTGTCAAGCGTACGGTGTTCGTAAGCTTTCAAACGGATACGGATTTTTTTGTTTGCCATCTTTTTCTCCTTTTCGTCTATTTAAGATAATAGGCTAGCTCCACAAGAAAACCGACGCGCGTTGCGTGGCAATGCAACCGAGCGTGTCGCAACCTCTTGCATCAAAGCTAAGGCTGTAATTTACAGCACCATAATAGAATAACACAAAGCCCCTGCGATTGCAAGGGATTTGTTAGGTTTTTTTCGTTTTTTTAGGATGAAACTGTTTTCCTAGTTCATCTTCCTATGACTACTGATTTACGACCTTAAAATTTAGTCTTTTCTTCTATATAATATGAGTCATTTTGATCTTGAATTTATCTTCCGATTGATCCACTAAGATATCTGCTTTAGACTCGGTTTCTCTGTAGTATTGCAGATACTGCTCCCGTCTCATTTGATGGCTAGCTAGTATAAAGGAAGCATCGCGATTTCTCATAGTCGTATCTCGAGCTAGGCGCCGCTTTAATTCGGTCTCCTCATCCGTGTAGAAACAGACAGTTTTGTCAAAGAGTTCCTTGGGTAGAAAGCCCACAGACATCCCTTCAACAATCAGAATCGGTTTGGCTCCAGATAAGATCTCGCTAGCCTTCCAAGGTTCATCAATCGTCAAGATATCCATACCTGCCTGCAAGGCGAGAATATCTCTCTGCAAACTTGCCAGTTCATGCGCCACTGGGAGACAAGCTGTCACTTTTTGATCTGGAAGTTCTTTTGGCACCACTAAATGACGGTTTGAGGTAATGTAGGGATCTGTTTCTAGTAGATTTACCTTTTCAGAATCTAGGGCTTGGAACAATTCTTTAGCAAAGGTAGACTTTCCTGATGCACCGTGACCGTAAATCCCCAGTGTTTTGACTTTCCCCGTTTCGATCTCTGAAACCAGTTTGTCTACTAACTCTTTTTTCTTCATTCTCTCTTCACCTGTTCATAGCTTTCTTTTCCATCATTAAGCTTGTCCCAAATCACTATTTTCCCACTTTTGAGAGATTTTTGCACATCAATAATCCGTTGATTAGAGGAACCTCGGAACTGGAGCATGAGATTGCGCTTGCTTTTGTCATAACGACCATCGACAAGGATGTCAATCAACGACAAGAGTTCCAGTTTGTCTGGAGTCTCCAACATCATTTCTTCCCAAGTATAACCTGTCCAGGACCAGATGTCTTTATCTGGTAATTCCTTCCGAATGCGTTTTACGAGAGGCAAGAGAATGCCCGTATTGAGGAATGGCTCTCCTCCTAGCAGGGTCAATCCTTGAACATAGGGTTGGGCAAGGTCTTCCATGATTTGTTCTTCTAATTCTGCCGTATAGGGAATGCCTGCGTTGAAAGACCAAGTCGCAGCATTATAGCACCCCTCGCAGTGAAACATACAGCCTGATACATAGAGAGAGTTGCGCACACCTTCTCCATCGACAAAGTTAAAGGCCTTGTAATCAATAATCCGCCCTTTACTGAGTTCTTCACTTTTCCATTCACCTGGTTTTGGTGTATTCCATGTCATCCTTTTACTCCAAATCTATCCAGTAACGTTCTACACCATTGCGAACATCCTCAAACACCCCACCATTAGCTAAGATAACAGCTCGGCTTGCTGGATTTTCTGTGCTACAAGTCACTAAAGCTCGTTTAATATTCTTTCCCTTAGCAACTTGTAGACCTTGTCGGAGGGATTCTTTGGCATAACCCTTACCTCTTTCAGATGGACGAATGGAGTAGCCAATATGGCCCCCATTTTCTAGTAAGTAGTCATTTAATCGGAGACGAAGGTTGAGAAAGCCAAGAGCCTGGCCTGCTACGTCAAAACTAACCAGCTGGATAGCAGGAACCCAGTTTTCAGGAATATTGAGTCCCGCTTCCGCTTGAAGATTTTCTTCTAGCCACTCTTCATAAACAAAATTGTTGGCGTTCCAAAACCCACCATCGTGGGGTGATTGAGTCTGTTCAAACTCTGCCATCATCTCTAAAACTGTTTCTTTATCTGCCAATGTTGGTCTGCGTAGTATCATTTTTACCTCCAATTAAGAGAAAAGTGAGAGGCAACTCTCACTTTTATTTTTTCTTGTTCTTGTTTAAAAACTGTTCTCTGAGGTTGAGCAAGCGTTCTTTTTTTCCTACTCCACCTTTCGAATGTTTTTCATGATAACGGGTTACTTGAGCACGTCCCTTATCATCTAATTGGTATTTCCCCATTGCGTTTCCTTCTAATTTATTACTTCATGTCCTGCCGTTTTAATGGTTGAGCCATTCATATGTTTGACCCGCGCAGCGATTTCCTTGTGACGTCCGTTAACCATTGGACGCGCTTGAGGATTTCCCAGATACCCACACGTACGTTTGACCACATCTACCGTTTTAGGGTCGCTATTGCCACAGTTGGGACAAGCAAATCCTCGCTCAGTGGGTTCAAAATCCCCTTCAAAATCACACTTGTAGCAACGATCAATCGGAGTATTGGTTCCTAGATAGCCGACACGGTCATAGGCATAGTCCCAGACAGCTTCCAGGGCCTTAGGATTTTGTTGAAGAACTGGATACTCACAATAGTGGATAAAGCCACCTGACGCACCTGCTTCTGGATAAACTTTTTCAAAATCCAGTTTTTCAAACGGTGTTGGATTTTTACGGACATCATAGTGGAAAGAGTTGGTGTAGTATTCCTTGTCTGTAATATCAGGAATAGAGCCGAACTTCTCTGTATCCAAGCGACAGAAGCGGTCTGTCAAGCTTTCAGACGGTGTTGAGTAGATAGAGAAATGGTAATCATATTGATCTGACCACTCTTCTACACGTCGTTTCATATCACGAATGATGTCAAGCGTGAATTCCTTGGCTTCTGGATTGCTTTCCCAGCTATTGCCAAAGAAGACCGTCGCCACTTCATACAAACCGATATAGCCTAGAGAAATGGTCGCACGGCGATTCTTGAAGAGTTGGTCTACACTTTCTTCTTTTCCGAGACGGCGGCCGAAGGCACCATACTGATAGAGGATAGGGGCATTTGCTGGTGTTGCTTCCTTGGTTCGTTCGACACGATAAACCAGAGCATCCTCCGCAATGTTCATTCGCTCGTTGAAGATTTCCCAGAACTTGTTCAAGTCACCTTCAGACTCGAGAGCGATACGAGGCAGATTGACTGTCACAACACCTAGATTCATACGGCCTGAATTGACCTCGACACCATTCTCATCCTTCCATCCTTGGAGGAAAGAACGGCAGCCCATAGGAACCTTGAAGGAGCCTGTCAGCTCGATAATCTTATCATAGGACAAGACATCTGGGTACATCCGCTTGGTTGCACACTCAAGAGCCAACTGTTTGATGTCGTAGTTAGGTGAACCTTCCTCTAAGTTGAGTCCTCTTTTCAACGTAAAGATGAGTTTAGGGAAGATGGCTGTTCGATGTTCTGAACCAAGACCCTTGATACGAATGGTCAAGATAGCTTTTTGAATTTCACGCTCAAAACGATTGGTTCCCAGACCAAAACCTAGCGAAGTAAAAGGTGTTTGGCCATTTGAAGTGAAGAGAGTGTTGATTTCATACTCGAGAGATTGCATGGCATCGTAGATGTCCTTTTGCGTTTTCTTCCAAGCGTAATCTTCCCGTTTATCAGGCAGGACCCACTCTTCCGCATCCTTAAGGTGTTTTTGATAATTCTTCTCTGCATAAGGAGCCAAGACTTCATCGATACGGTCAGCTGAACAGCCCCCGTACTGGCTAGAAGCAACGTTGGCGATGATTTGTGAAATTTGAGCTGTCGCAGTCTGGATAGACTTGGGACTTTCTACCTCCGCATTGCCAATCTTAAAACCATTTTCCAACATGCCTTTAAAATCAATCAAACAGCAGTTGGTCATCGGTGTGTAGGGACTGTAGTCCAAGTCATGATAGTGGATATCCCCTTTTTGGTGAGCATTGGCTACGTGCTTAGGAAGCATTTGCAGTCCGATTGATTTTCCAACAATCCCTGCTGTCAAATCACGCTGGGTATTAAAGACATCGCTGTCTTTATTGGCATTTTCATTGACAACTGCCTGATCTTTATTGAGCAGCTTATGGATACTAAAGTTGATATCTGTCGCTTTTGAGCGCTCAAAATCCCTTTGTGTCCGATAAGTGATATACTCCTCAGCTAGCGCATATTCTTTGGCTTCAAGGAGTTCATGTTCTACGACATTTTGAATTTCGTAAATCTTGACACCTTGAGGGAAGCGACTGTGAATTTCAGTGACGATTCTTTCAACCAGACCGTTTAGACGTTTTTCTACTAGAGGCGTAAGGTCCATAACTTTTTCTGCCGCCTTGTGGAGAGCCTTGTCAATCTTGTCTACATCAAACACTACACGTCTACCATCTCGTTTTTCAACGAACAAGGTGGGAACGGTTGCAAGCTTTTCTTCTAATACAATCATATCCATGCTCTTTTCTAAAATATTGTTGAATTGTTTATATTCAGTATTATACCACTCTAAAAATAAAAATCAATATCTTGTGTCAAAAATCCTAAAATTTTTAAAATTCCACAAGATATTGATTTTTTATTTAGATTTATAAAGCTTGAATTCACTAGTATCTGTCTGAACAAGCTCATATTTTTCGCTGAGCCAACTCTCCACATCCGACCACAAGGTAACTTTTTGATTGACCATAATCATCTTTGGTTGATTTTCTTTTAGATCATTCATCAGTTTGGTTTTATTTTCGTCGCTTGCGGTATAGAGTGTTGGGGTCACTAGAGAAGTCGGCGCCAAGCGTTCACTTGCACGATAGAAATCTGGACGATCATCCCAAGCATAGACTCGATCCTCAGAACTCGTTTGCTGTTTGACCAGGCTAGCAAGACGTTCTCTCTCCTGATAAGTCGCCGGATGTGAAAGGTAGCGACTCAGGATAGGAAGTGCAATAAGGTAGGCAAGGGCAAGCAGTGGTAGATAGAAATTCCCTTTAATAAAAGAGGCTTTTTCCTCACGTCTTCTACGACGACTCCCTCCCTCCGAAACATCTTCCTTGATCCCTGTCAGAAGGAGCAAGACCAAGAAAGGAAGGAGAATAACGAGACGAGTACCGTTGACAGGTTCATTTGAGAGAATCAAGATTCCCAAAGAAACCAACAAGCCCAAGCTAGCAGCAATTGATAAGGCATATTGCTTGGCTGGTTTTGACTGGAATAAACCAGTAAAGAGCAAACCAAGGGAACCTAGCCCCACAGCAAGCAAGCCATAGAAAGCCGCATTTTCAAGTAAATGCGAATTTGAGAAAATGCTAAGAGCATTTACCGGATACAAGGTCTGGCTAATAGCATCCCCAAAACTTCCTGTCCACACTGTATAGTAACCCAAAGGATAGAATAAGAGTGAAAACCCTAAGGCTGACGCAAAGAACTGATATAACCCGTGAACAAAGCGGCCTTTGCCTAGATTAAAGCCAATGATACCCAGAGCTAGTACAGCCGCAAACAAGGTTATAGGAAGCGGTGCAAGGAAGAAAGCGAGAGCAAGGCTCATCCCTACTCTTACAAATCCTTTGTCGTCATTTGGATAAGCCAAATAGTTCGTAACAATGCTCAATGAATAAAATAGGAAAGGCAAGGCTAGCAAGAGAGCATAGCCACCACCAAAAGCAAGTCCTGCCACTAACAAATAGAACACAAATACCAGCTTCTTGGCTTCTTCTGCTTGACCAGTAAGAGCATCTGCAGATTTAAAAAGGAAAACACCTGCTCCAAACAAGGCCAACCACTCAACCAAAGCAAGCAGAATACTTCCTAGGGAAAGATAGGTTAGCAAGTAATAGAGCAATCCATTCGTTCCAAAGTAATCTGTATACATTTGACCATTTTGATGCAAGGCCCAACCGGTATAAAGATCCTGAGTTTGTTGCGGACTGACTAAACCAAAAATAAAAGGCAGGACAACCGAAATGGCTGTGGCCACTAAACTCCAAAGCATGATACTAAAAAAGGGAATGGGAGCTCCTTCTCTCTTTTCTGGCGCTGACCAGTCTTGGTAATGAGATCCTTCTTGTTTCTCATCTATTTTCCCGTATACGTTCATTCAATTTCTCCTCTAAGTTTATCTGTTTTAGTATATCAAAATCTTACAGGAATGTCAGCTTGGGATTGATATTTGCTGAATTTCTTATCCAATATCGCAAAGCGTTCGATTTCACGAAAACGGTGAAACCTACTAATTCTAAACTCTTTAATAAAATCTTCATCTTCTAGATTGAGCATGTTTTTCTCCTTTACCTATCTATTCGTAAGAAGAAAAAATAAGATCCAGCCTTGGGCTAGATCTCGATGGATAGTTAGAGCATGGGTGCAAACAACTGGACAATTTCCTTAATGAGGCTTTGGTACCAGCTTGTTTTGATTGTGTGGGGATAGATTTCTTGAGAAACCTTAAAAATCTCTTCGAAGTCCCTCTCAATATCGATGATAGATTGCGTTCTATAAAGCAAGACGGCATTTTCATAGTGGTGAAGCAAGCTACGATAGTCAAAATTGATGGTTCCCACAGTAGCTGCCTCTCCATCGACAAGCATTTGCTTGCTATGAAGGAATCCCGGACTGTACTCATAAATACGAACTCCAGCAGACAACAAGTCAGGATAGGCTCCGCGAGTAACCAATTGGATGACCTTCTTATCTGGGATACAAGGCGTCACAATTCGCACATCCACCCCTCTCAGAGCTGCATTTTTGATACTTTCTGTGAGATCATAGTCCGCAATCAGATAGGGTGTCGTGATATAAACGTAGTCTGTAGCTTGATTGATAAGATTTTGATAGACCGTTTTCCCAACCTGAGATCGGTAAATAGGTTTAGGGCCACTACTATAGGGAATACAGAGCCCCATCCCGTCTCTAGGTTGATTTTCAAGATGGTATTGGTCAAAGTCACTAATCTCTCCACGATTGATATACCAGGTGGATAAAAAGAGTCTAGTAAAAGCCTTTACTGCTGGACCATCCAACCGAATACCACTATCCTTCCAGTAACCAAAGCGTTCGATATGATTGATATACTCGTCTGCTAGATTGGCACCACCTGTATAGGCAATCTGCCCATCGATAATCATGATTTTACGGTGGTCACGGTTGTTATAGGCAACGGTCAAGCGCGGAATCACCTTGTTAAATTTATGGGCTTCAATCCCTCGACTACGAAGCTGGATGGTGTAATCCCCAGGTAAGGTTGCCATGCATCCAATATCGTCATAGAGAAGCTTAACTTCTACTCCTTGAGCAGCCTTTTCTTCCAAAATCTCTAAAATGCTGTTCCACATCAAACCTTCTTCGATGATATAGTATTCGAGAAAGATAAACTTCTCCGCTTTCCTGAGATCCTCTAGCATCTGATGCCACATACTTTCACCAGAGGCAAAAAATTGTGTATCCGTTCGATCATAGACATCGGCATTCGTGTCCATGCTGAGGAGAGATTTGATAACTCCGTAAGCCGACTTGTCCTGCTCCTTTAACTCCAAACGGAGAGCTCTGCTATTGTCCTCCCGGTCAACCATTGATTGGAGCTGTTTCAATTGCTTGATCTCTTTTTTAGATAGATGGCGTTCTCCAAACATGATATAGAGCAAGGGACCAAATACTGGAACAAAGGCTACTAAGAGCCATGTTACCTTGCTCTCAGGATTCATAGAACGATTAACAATCGATACAATGGTCGCCATACTCATCAAAATAACTAGGATAATCCAGAGAATCGGAGCCATCCGACCTAGATAGAGAAATAAACCAAAGATGATAAACAACTCTGCCAACATGATGGTAATACTAAAACCATACTTAGACATGAGTAGCTGCATTTTTCTAGCTGTCATACATCCCCTTCCTTTTCTAACATTCTCCTAACTGCTTGATAAACTAATGTCTCTACTAGTATACCTCAGTTCAGGGGTAGATGGCAACCTTTTGCCTTTTTCTATGCAAACTATTCCAAGAGCTGCAAGATTCTTAAACTACTCATTCACTATATGACGTGCTATCCCTTTTTATATTTTTAACTAGGGTATTAAGAGGCTTAAAAAGAACTACCATAATGATAGTTCTTTCCAATATTATTTATATTTTCGGGAATACGTCGCTTCCTCTTAAGTTAATCACTAGAAGAGTTCTTTATAAAGAGCAATGGTCTCTTCTAAAGTTGGCATGAATGGATTGCCTGGCGCACAAGCATCGATCAAAGCATTTTTAGAAAGATAGTCAAAGTCAAAGTCTTTTTCTTGGATACCAAGTTCAGTGAGTTTCTTCGGAATTCCTACCGTTTCAGACAACTTTTCAATCTCAGCGATAGCATAGGCTGCACATTCTTGGTCGGTTTTCCCTTCAATATGGAGTCCCAAAGCTTTGGCTACATTGCGGAAAGCTTCTGGCACCCGTTTGGCATTTTCACGTTCTACAACTGGGAGAAGCAGGGCACAGCAGACACCATGTGGTAAGTTATACACTGCACCGAGTTGGTGAGCCATTGAGTGAACGTAGCCCAAACCAGCGTTGTTAAAACTCATACCGCCAAGGAAGATCGCATTAACCATCGCCTCACGCGCTTCGATATCTTGGCCATTAGCCACAGCACGAGGAAGATACTCCTTGATGAGTTCAATCGTTCCGATAGAGAGTTTCTTGGTCACATCATAAGCACCCGGTGTTACCAAGGCTTCAACAGCGTGGGTAAGAGCATCCATACCTGTTGCTGCTGTGAGCGCTTGCGGTTTTGATACCATAAGTTCTGGATCATTGACAGAGATCAAGGCAAGGCTGTTCTTATCTACCATTACCATCTTGACCTTGCGTTCTTCGTCAGTAATCACATAGTTGATGGTGATTTCTGCTGAAGTTCCTGCAGTTGTATTGATCGCAACTACTGGCAATCCTTTTTTAGCAGACTTGTGGAGGCCTTCGTAGTCCTGTGGTTTGCCACCATTTGTAGCGATGATAGAGACACAACTAGCCGCATCCTGAGGAGAGCCTCCCCCAAGACTGATAATGAAGTCACAACCATGCTCTTTCAAAGCAGTAACTCCGTCTGTGACGTTCTTGCAAGTCGGATTTGGCTCCACATCGCTAAAGATCACATATTCAATCCCTTCAGCATCTAATGGTTTTAGGACCTTAGGTAAAATATCACTTCCCTCGATGAACTTGTCTGTCACCAAAAGAGCCTTTTTATACCCCAGTTCCTTGATATACGGACCTACTTCATTTACTACACCTTTACCAATAAGGTTAACTGCCGGAACGTAAAATGTAGCCATATGCTTTTCCTCCTGCGCCTTTGCGCTATTTGACTATTTACCTTAAGTATATGACCTTATCCTTCATTTTACAAACATTTGTAAGCGCTTTAAGTAAAATAACGGTAAAGAACCACTGGTCACGTTTTTAAACAAAAAAGCTCCAAAAAGATGGATTTCATCTCATTGGAACTTTTACTGAATGATTATTGCTTAGTTAATACCACTCGGTCAGATGGCTCTCGGTCCATATCATCGATAATCAATTGATTACCATTAACCGTGTAAATTTTGACATCATCACCGATAATGACACGTTGATTTTCTGGTTCAAAGCTAACTTGCTTGATTTCCTTATCTCCATCTGGCTCGACCTCAGTCCATGTACCAGTTTTACCTGTTACAACAAGAGTAATCTGGTCATTCTCATCTTTTCCAGTATAGGTACCATCGATATTCGTAGGTTGAGCTACAGTAGTGTCCTGACTTGAGGACGCCTGTGGTTGGCTAGCACTTGTAGTAGCACTAGAAGATGACTCTTGTTGAGTAGATGATTGTTGAGCAGATTGCTGGGTAGGTACTTGTGTCTTAGTTCCACAAGCTGCTAAAAGACTAAGAATTGCTAGGGAAGCAATAGAAAGTGTGAATGTTTTCGTTTTCATAGCGATTTCCTTTCTTTTGTGCCAATGTTTTGCTGGATCAGTTTCCAGATGTACCTCCTACCTCAAGTATAACAACTTAAGCCTAGAAGGTCAACTAATCCCATCGCTTCCTAGCAAACTCGCTCGGACTTCTGAGATAAAGTAGAGCGAGCCCGTCACAAAAAGCAGGTCCTGATTGTTGGCCTTTTCTTCAAATTCTCTGATAAAATCGCCATAGGAAGAAATCAAATCGTAACCCGCCACATCCTTCTCATCCAAAGAACCTTGATAGTCAAAGCCCGTTACCTTAAGTTCCACCTGAGGCAACTGCTCAGATAGGTAGCCCAACATCCCTTGGTAATCCTTGCGTTTAAGGGCACCAAAAAGGATACGAACTTGATAGCCTTGTTGGATTTTCTCTTGGAGAAACTCAACCAAACGGGTCAAGGCTGGAAGGTTGTGTGCCCCATCTAGATAGATTTGCGGACGAATCCGCTCCAATCTACCTGCCCAATAGGTCTCTTGCAAGGCCTGTCTCACAAGCTCTTCTTCGACTTTTTCCTCTCTTGACTCCATAAAAAGTAGAAAGCTTTGTAAAGCCAAGGCGGCATTTTCCTGCTGATAAACACCTTCCAAACTGATTTCAAGCTGGGAAAATCTTGCTAGGCTACTTGAAAAATCCCCAGCATTAAAGGAGAAGTCTTGCCCAGCTTGATAAAGGTCTACAGCTAACTCTCTTGCTCTTTTTTGACAGACAAGCTCAGCTTCTGGAGCAAGATTGGCAATGACTGCCTTCTTTCCAGTCTTGAAGATACCAGCTTTCTGCTCTGCTATTTCCTCCAGACTGTCACCCAAGGTCTCCTGATGATCTAGGCCAATGGAAGTAACAACTGCAATCTCTCCAGTTACCACATTAGTCGTGTCTAGTAAGCCACCAATCCCCACTTCTAGCAAAACCAAATCTACTTCTTGTTCCCTAAAATAGAGGAAAGCAATCAAGGTCAGCAACTCAAAAAAGGACAGCTGGTCATGTGTTTCCAAAAGAGTTTTTTCCATCTCCTTAACTTGCTCCGCCAAACGGATAAAATCTGCATCAGCTATTGCTTGCCCATTGATACAGATTCGATCATGGATGCTGATGATATGGGGAGAGGTAAAGGTGCCAACGTTTTTTCCATGAACTACAAACAACTCCCTCATAAAGGCAATAGTTGACCCCTTACCGTTAGTTCCTGTTACATGGATAATGGGATAAGCCTTCTCAGGATTCCCTAGCAAATCCACTGCTCGCTGCATTCTTCCAAGTCCAGATCTAAAGTTTAAACCAATCCGACTATGGAGCCATTCTTCTACTTCAAACATACATCTCCTTAACAACAATCCAATCAACTATCGCACCAAAGTATTACTGCAAATAAAAAGCGAGGCCGCGACAACAATCCCGACCTCTTACCTGGTTAGCTAATCACTAGCTACTATGAATTTCAACGTGAGCTAAAAACGTCCACTGGATGTTCCAACTCTTCTAATTTTCAGGAGTTGGGCTAAAAACGTTCCCCGAACGTTCCTGCTTTTTCTTATTTCTAGAAGCAGGGCTGATACAGTCTCCCAGACTTACCAGTTCTCTCTTATTTAAAGGAACTGGGCTAAAAACATCCACTGGATATTCCAACTCTTCCAATTTTTAGGAGTTGGGCTGATACAGTCTCCCAGACTTACCAGTTCTCTCTTATTTAAAGGAACTGGGCTAAAAATGTCCCCCGGACATTTTTACTCCTCCATAAAGCTGTTGAAGACTTCTTCAATCATGTTCCATTCGTCTTCTGAGTCTTCTGGAATTGGTTGCAATTCGCCTTCTGTTCCATCTTCATTTTCAGTGAATGAGTAGGCTTGGATTTCAACTTGCCCGTCTTCGTCTTCTTCTGCGTTAACTGGTACAAGCAGAACATAGTTCTTACCAAATTCTTCTTTTCCATCAATGGTCAAAAGGATTTCAAATAAAGTTTCATTTCCTTGTTCATCAACAAGTGTAATCAATTCACGTTCTTCGTGATCGTGGTTGTGATCGTGTGACATAGTTTCTCCTCTGTCTTAAAATTTTCTATCTAAATAATTTTGCAAAATCAGCTGAGCAGCCAACTTATCAATAACTTTCTTGCGTTTGTTACGGCTGATATCTGCTTGTTCAATCAGCATACGTTCCGCAGCGACAGTCGTCAAACGCTCATCTTGATAGTCTACTGGCAAACCAAAAAGTTCCTCTAATTTTGCTCCGTAGGCTTGACTGGCTTCTACCCGCGGTCCACTGGTATTGTTCATGTTTTTGGGCAGACCCACTACAAAGCGCTCCACCTTATAGCTGTCAATCAATTCCTTGATCCGGTCAAAACCAAACTGGCCCTGATCCTCATTAATCTGGATGATTTCAAGTCCTTGAGCAGTGAAGCCTAGGGGATCGCTAATGGCAACACCCACTGTTTTTGAACCGACGTCCAATCCCATAATTCTCATAGATTATAGATCGACTCCTTGTCCTTTAAGGTAGTAGCGTACCAATTCTTCAACAATTTCATCACGCTCATACTTACGGATTTGATTTCGTGCATTGTTATAACGAGGAACGTAGGCAGGGTCACCACTCAATACATAACCGACGATCTGGTTAATCGGATTGTAGCCCTTGTCGTTCAAAGAAGCATAGACGTCTGTCAACGTTTCGCTAATTTCTTTCTTATTGGAATCATCCAATTTAAACCGTACAGTTTCTTCAGTAAATCCCATTCTAACACCCTCTTTCCTTAGAATATTACTATTATAGCATATTTCCTTACGTTCTACAAATAAATCAGTTTGTTTATTTGGATTTTCTTACTGTTCTACCGCCCCATTTGCCACTCTGTCAGCAATATACTGGCTAGGTTCGTTTTTTAAGAGATTTTCAAGACCGATATTTTTTAAATATTCTAGCTGAGTTGCCTTTTTGACATCCAAAACTTGAAAATCATAAGTCGTTGTGGTCTGGATTTCTGTCTCGCTGAGTAGCTTGGTTTCCAGTGTAAATCCTGCCAGTTTGCGTACCTCTTGGATAGTCTCATCCTTTTCTTCTGCTTCTAAAAGCGCTTTTTGCGTTTCCTCTAGGCCATTTTCAGAGATAAAGGTCTTGAGTTCATCCCCGACAGGTCGTTTTTGCTGGATGGTCAAGGTCAAAAATTGATTGCCTTTATAAGTAATCGTTTGAGTCTGTTGCGTCCCATTTTCTGACTTCGGCATCAACAAGGTCTTGGTGACAACCGTATTCTTTTCGGCATTGTCCAAAACGGGAAGGTTTGATTGGAGAGGTTCAGATGCTGTTGTGGAAGCAGCAGGAGTTTCCTTTTTTTGCCCACATCCCGCAAGCAAAAAGAGGAGAGCAAAACTAGCAATTAGTAACTTTTTCATAATTCCTCACATGATTTTAAAACAAAAGAGCAAACAAGGCCAGGAGTCACTCCCAGCCTTGATGTTTTATAGAGCTGCACGTAGACGTGCTTCTGCATTTTCTACATTACGGACAGAGCGTGGCAAGAAGGCACGGATATCATCTTCTTTATAGCCGACTTGCAGGCGCTTCTCGTCAACGAGAATCGGACTCTTTAAGATCCGTGGTGTTTCCATGATTAACTTGAGCACTTCATTGACACTCAAATCTTCAATGTCAACTCCAAGTGCTTTAGCGTAGCGGTTTTTCGATGAAACGATACTGGCAATTCCATTATCGGTTTTCGTGAGAATGTCTAATAACTCTTCTCTCGTAATTCCTTCTTTACCAAGATTTTGTTCTTTATAACTTAACTGGTGGGCATTGAGCCAGGTTTTCGCTTTTTTACAGCTAGTACAACTTGAGACTGTATAAATTTTGATCATGTACCTACCCCTTTCGCTACATGTTACTATCAGTTTAGTCTATTATACCATAAAAAGCATCCGACTTGCGACCTATTTTTAAAAAAATTTAACTTTTTTCGCGATTTTCGTACTTTTTTCTTGACAAATTTAATTTATAACCAACTTTTAAATTTTTTGATATACAATCGTTTCACAACTGTAACACTTATCATATAGAGGACGATAATCAAAAGCAAAAAGAGGAAATAAATTGGTTCCAAAGGGGTTAAATGAAGCAGGCTAGCAATTGAAGAGTAGGGAAGGAAGGTCACAAAACTAGCTGCTAGCAAGGTTGTTCCAAGAACAAACCATGATGGACGGCTTTGTAAGAAAGGAAGTTTTGCTGAACGAAGCATATGAATCACCATGGTTTGGGACCACATGGATTCAATGAACCAACCTGTCTGGAACAAGATGATAAAGCCCGTTGCAGACTCTGCTCCGTGGACATAGGCTTGACCTATCGCCATTGGGACAATGACAAAATAGAGCAAGATAAAGGTCAAAATATCAAAGATAGAAGAAATCGGACCCATCCAAATCATAAAGCGAGTAATAGACTTGGCTTCCCACTTATGAGGATGCTTCAAAAAGTCTTCATCCACATTATCAAATGGCAAGGCAATGCAAGAAAGATCGTAGACTAGGTTTAAGACAATCAAGTGAATCGGAGCCATTGGCAGGAAAGGTAAAAAGATACCAGACACTAACAGAGAAAAAATGTTCCCGAAATTAGAGCTGACCGTCATCTTGATATATTTGGTCATATTAGCGTAGACCTTACGCCCTTCAACCAACCCTTTTTCAAGCACCATCAAATCCTTATCTAGCAAAATGACATCAGCCGTTTCTTTGGCAATATCTACTGCTGTATCAACAGAAATCCCCACATCTGCCACTTTCATAGAAGGGGCATCATTGATCCCATCTCCCATATAGCCGACACAATGTCCATTCGATTTGATTTGTAAAATGATTCGTGCTTTTTGATCCGGAGAGAGTTTGGCAAAGACAGTCACCATCTGAACTGCTTGGGCCAACTCTTCATCCGACATGGCTTCAATATCAGAACCCAACAAGATTTGATCAACATCTAAACCAACTTTTTCGCATACTGCTTGGGTTACCTTCTCATTGTCCCCCGTCAAGATCTTTGTTTGAACACCGTGTTCTAACAAAGCTTGGATAGCAGGTGCTGCTGATGGTTTTGGTGGATCTAGAAAGGCAAGATATCCTGTTAGAATCATCTCTTTTTCATCTTCAACGGAGTAAGCAAAACCTTCTTTTAGGCCTGTTTTATAGGCGACTCCCAAGACTCGCAAGCCCTGTTGATTGAGTTGGTCCACTTCTTTTAAGATTTCCACTCGGATATCATCCGTCAAAGGACTAATTTGACCTTGATATTCCACATGGGTTGAAATCGCAAGCATTTCCTCTAGGGCACCCTTGGTTACCAAACTAACAACTTCGTTCTCATCCTTGACGATGACACTCATCCGTCTGCGTTCAAAATCAAAGGGCAATTCATCTATTTTTTGGAAGCTAGTATCCAAATTTTGTAGAATAGGGTGTTCTTTAGCTTCTTTTTCAGTTCTACTGATAATGGCACGGTCCATCAAGTTTTTCAAACCGGTTTGAAAATAGGAATTGAGGTAGGCCCGTCTCAACACAGACAAATCCAAATCTCCATGTATATCCAAAGGATATTCAAGGACAATTTCATCTTGGGTAAGGGTTCCAGTTTTATCCGTACATAGGATATCAATAGCACCTAGGTCCTGTATGGCATTGAGTTTTTTGATAACCACTTTTTCCTTGGCCATGATAATAGAGCCTTTTGCTAGACTGGCCGTGATGATCATAGGAAGCATCTCAGGTGTCAATCCAACACCAACACTCAGTGCAAACACACCTGCTTCCAGCCAGTCGCCATCTGTCAAGCCATTGGAGAGAAACACGATGGGAACCATGACCAACATCAAACGGATCAAGAGCCAAGAGATGCTGTTCATCTCCCGTTCAAATGAAGTAGGTTCGTCATAGGTATTGAGAGTCTGCTCGATCTCTCCCATCATGGTGTCATCACCGACCGCTAGAATCAAAGCCTTGGCACTTCCTGATATCACATTGGTTCCCATAAAAGCGAGCGCTTCTGCTTCTAGCAGACTATCAAAGTTTGATTGAC
The DNA here is from genome assembly GCF_053010225.1 of Streptococcus sp. Z556. Lineage (NCBI taxonomy): Bacteria > Bacillati > Bacillota > Bacilli > Lactobacillales > Streptococcaceae > Streptococcus > Streptococcus sp. Z556. Next base: position 114,651 of record NZ_JBRKNU010000003.1, on the reverse strand, counting down.
TCATTTTTGACAAGGCTAGTTTTTCAACCGAGTCACTTTCACCTGTCAAACCAGACTGTTGGACAAAGAAATCACGTGATTCAATTAAAAGGAGGTCTGCTGGAATCATATCCCCAGCACTTAATTTGACTATATCTCCAACGACCAAATCTTCAATTGCGACCTCTAAACTCTGGCCTTCGCGAATAACTGTGGCTGTGTTCACAATCATTTTGGATAGATTGGTCGCAGCCTTGTCACTCCGCAATTCTTGAACAAAGCGTATGCCACCAGAGATTAGAACGAGAACGACGATGATGATAGAGGTCGTCGGATCTTCTTGCCCAGGCTTCGCCAACCAGACATTGGTCACCATGGAAATCATAGCGATGACAAGAAGGATGATTGTAAATGGATTGATAATGGATTCGTAAATCTTTTTGAGGATACTGTCTTCTTGACCCTTGGTGATGGTGTTTTCGCCATATAGGTCACGGTTTTTCTCCACCTGCTCCTCAGTCAAGCCTGTTAGACTTGTCTTATAAAAAGATAGAGTTTCGTTTAAAGGTGTGTGAATAGCTGTTGCTAATCTTTCTTTTATAGTTTTCATTGGTTTCTCCTATCTGTATGAATGATGTGTTTCATACACAGAGACCAATCACTTTATAAGGGCAGAACGACACAAATCAGCGATTGGCTGTGTATGTGCGGTTCTGGATGATCGTCAATTTGCATCGTTTGTCTCCTTTCCTTGTTCTAAAACAGTAGAAAATCCCACCATAAAATGGCAGGATTAAAAAACTAATTATCTGTTTTTTCGTTCAAGCTTTAACTCCATAGGGCAATGAAATGAGCTTAGTCTTGGCCTTCGCGACCAGGACTGTTGACCAACGAGTAGTGTCTCCACTGCTTTGCGGTAGTCATCCGTATCCCTATGGTAGCCTCACCTACCGTTTTCGTTTATCAGTATAAACCTTTAAAATATAAAAGTCAATGATTTATCTTAATTTTCTTAAATAACAATTAATTCCTTCGGCGCTAGAGTCAACAATTCGCAACCGTTATCTGTAATTAAGATATCATCTTCAATACGAACGCCGTATTTACCTTCAATATAAATACCCGGTTCATCAGTCAAGACCATACCAGATTTAATGACTTCTTTGGAAGTTTGGCTAAAGTAGGGTTCTTCGTGGATATCCAGTCCGATACCGTGTCCAATACCGTGAGTAAAGTAATCACCGTAGCCTGCCTCGATGATAATATCACGAGGAATTTTGTCAAAGTCACGGAAACCTAATCCTGCCTTAGCTTGGTCAATCAAGGCTTGGTTGGCTTTTAGAACCGTATTGTAAATCTCTGCCTGCTCGTCACTGACATGACCGAGGTAGATGGTCCGTGTCATATCACTGACATAGTGGTCGTAGAGACAGCCAAAGTCCATGGTAATGGCTTCTCCTGCTTCAACCGGTTTGTGCATTGGATGAGCATGGGGCTTAGAAGAGTTGATGCCACTTGCTAGGATTGTGTCAAAAGACAAGCCCGCCGCTCCTAACTCACGCATGCGGAAATCAAGGAAGTTAGCAATTTCGATCTCAGTTTTTCCAGGTTTGATAAAGTCAAGTGCATCACGAAAAGCTTGGTCTGAGATGGAACATGCCTTACGAATAGTCGCAATCTCTTTCTCATCCTTAATCATACGGAGCGCTTCTACAAATTGAGTCTGTGGAAGCAAGTCAATTCCTGCAAAAGCAGCCTGCATACGGTGGTAATAAGAGACCGAAATCTCGTCTTCAAAACCGACGCGAGACAAGCCCATATCCTTAACAATGCCTGCAATGACAGCCAATTCATCACGGTCAGCCACAATCTCAAAACCTGTTACTTCTTGCTTAGCTGCAATGATATAGCGAGAGTCTGTCACCAAGACCTGACGGTCACGGCTGATGAAGACTGTCCCGTTTGAGCCCCAAAAACCAGTCAAGTAGTAAACATTTTTAAGGTTATTGATAATGATGCCATCTAGTTCTTTTTCTTGCATTTTAGCTAGAAATGCTTGTACACGTTTATTCATGATGTAACTTTCCTTTCAAATAGTGTCCTGTGTAGCTGGCTTCGTTGGCCGCTACTTCTTCTGGGGTTCCTGTTGCGATGATGGTTCCACCACCGACACCGCCTTCAGGACCCAAATCGATGATATGGTCTGCTGTCTTGATAACATCTAGATTGTGCTCGATGACGAGGACTGTATTGCCATCGTCGACAAAGCGAGCCAAGACTTTAAGCAAGCGAGCGATGTCCTCAGTATGAAGCCCTGTCGTTGGCTCATCCAGAATGTAGAAGGATTTTCCTGTCGAGCGTTTGTGGAGTTCACTAGCCAACTTCATACGCTGAGCTTCTCCTCCAGAAAGGGTGGTAGCCGGTTGCCCTAGCGTTACATAGCCCAGTCCCACATCCTTGATGGTCTGAAGTTTGCGTTGAATCTTAGGAATGTGTTGGAAGAATTCCACCGCATCGTTGACGGTCATGTCCAAGACCTGCGAGATATTCTTTTCCTTATAGTGGACTTCTAGGGTTTCACTGTTGTAGCGAGTCCCGTGGCAGACTTCACAAGCCACGTAAACATCTGGCAAGAAGTGCATCTCGATCTTGATAATCCCGTCACCTGAGCAGGCTTCGCAACGACCGCCCTTGACGTTGAAACTGAAACGGCCCTTCTTGTAGCCTCGAATCTTAGCTTCGTTTGTCTGGGCAAAAAGGTCACGTATATCGTCAAAAACTCCCGTATAGGTAGCCGGGTTAGACCTTGGCGTTCGTCCGATTGGACTCTGGTCAATATCAATCAAGCGGTCTACATGCTCAATCCCTGTAATCGTCTTAAACTTACCAGGTTTGTCTGAATTACGGTTGAGCTTCTGGGCAATGGCTTTTTTGAGGATGCTGTTGATTAAGGTCGATTTCCCTGAACCTGATACCCCCGTCACTGCGATGAATTTTCCTAATGGGAAACGAGCAGTGATATTTTGCAAGTTATTCTCACGCGCCCCTGTCACCTCGATAAAGCGACCATTTCCTACACGGCGCTCTTCTGGTACCGGAATGGCACGTTTACCTGATAGATATTGACCTGTGATGGACTTACTGTTGCGAGCTACCTGCTTGGGTGTTCCTGCAGCGACGATTTCCCCACCAAAAACACCGGCACCAGGGCCAACGTCAATCAAATAATCTGCCTCTCGCATAGTATCTTCGTCGTGTTCCACCACGATAAGAGTATTGCCCAAGTCACGCATTTTTTTCAAACTTGCAATCAAGCGGTCATTATCCCTCTGGTGAAGACCAATGGACGGCTCATCCAGGATATAAAGGACACCTGATAGGTTGGACCCAATCTGGGTTGCCAAGCGAATACGCTGACTCTCCCCACCTGAAAGGGTTCCTGCCGAACGTGACAGCGTCAGATAGTTAAGACCTACGTTATTAAGGAAGGTCAAGCGATCCTTGATTTCTTTGAGAATGGGACGAGCAATGATGGCTTCATTTTCAGACAAGGTCAGCTGGCTCACCAACTCCAAGTGATCTGCGATAGACAAGTCTGAGATTTCTCCGATATGTGGCCCTTGCTCACCACCCACACGAACAGACAAGGCCTGATCATTGAGACGGTAGCCGTGGCAAGTTCCGCAGGTTAGCTCATTCATGTAGAGGCGCATCTGGGTGCGCGTGTAATCACTGTTAGTTTCATGGTAACGGCGCTTGATATTATTGACAACTCCCTCAAAAGGAATGTCAATATCGCGCACACCGCCAAATTCATTTTCATAGTGGAAATGGAATTCCTTTCCATCTGAACCGTAAAGAATCAAGTTCTTATCTTCTTCTGACAAGTCCTCAAAGGGCTTATCCATATCCACTCCAAAGGCTGTCATGGCCTGCTCTAGCATGTTGGGATAGTAGTTAGATGAGATAGGATTCCAAGGCGCAAGTGCTCCCTCACGTAAGGTTTTGCTGGCATCTGGTACTACCAAATCAGTATCCACCTCCAGCTTGATTCCCAAACCATCACACTCACTACAAGAACCAAAAGGCGCATTGAAGGAGAAGAGACGTGGCTCCAACTCGGGAACAGTAAAGCCACAAACTGGACAGGCATAGTGCTCAGAGAAGAGCAACTCAGAGTCGTCCATGGTGTCAATAATCACATAGCCTTCTGCGATACGAAGGGCAGCCTCAATGGAATCAAAGAGACGGCTACGAATGCCCTCCTTGATGACAATACGGTCGACCACAACATCGATATTGTGTTGCTTGCTCTTAGACAGCTCTGGAACTTCGGTCACATCATAGACTTCCCCATCCACTCGGACACGGACATAGCCATCTTTCTGAATCTTTTCAATGACACTCTTGTGTTGCCCTTTTTTCTTACGTATGACAGGAGCTAAAATTTGCAGACGTTGGCGTTCTGGCAATTCCAAGACCTTATCCACGATTTGCTCTACAGAAGAAGCCTTAATAGCCCCGTGCCCGTTGATACAGTAAGGCGTCCCCACACGTGCGTAGAGGAGACGCAGATAATCATTAATTTCAGTCGTCGTTCCCACGGTCGATCGTGGATTTTTACTAGTGGTCTTTTGGTCGATGGAAATAGCAGGGCTGAGACCATCAATAGCATCTACATCTGGTTTTTCCATATTGCCCAAGAACTGGCGAGCATAGGCTGATAGACTCTCTACATAGCGACGTTGGCCCTCAGCATAGAGGGTATCAAAAGCTAGACTGGATTTTCCAGATCCTGACAAACCAGTCACAACAACCAGCTTGTCTCGCGGAATCTCCACATCAATATTTTTTAAGTTATGGGCACGCGCCCCATGAATCACAATTTTATCTTGCATCTTTGTTCTTTCTAGTCCATTATTGCTTTCCATTATACCAAAAAATGTGAAATTCTATTACCCAAAAAGCTGTTTTTGTAGTATAATAGTACGGTGCAAAAAATGAATCACTGAATAGTAGGAAAGGATAGGGGATATGAAACAAGTTTTTCTCTCAACAACAACTGAATTTAAAGAGATCGACACGCTTGAACCGGGTACTTGGATCAACCTCGTCAATCCTACACAAAATGAATCGTTGGAAATCGCTAACGCCTTTGACATTGATATTGCCGACCTTCGAGCACCACTCGATGCGGAAGAAATGTCCCGTATTACCATCGAAGATGAGTACACTTTGATCATCGTGGACGTTCCCATCACAGAGGAAAGAAACAATCGCACCTACTACGTTACGATTCCGCTAGGGATTATCATCACCGAGGAGACCATTATCACTACCTGCTTGGAGCCCCTCCCTGTTCTTGATGTCTTTATCAACCGTAGACTGCGCAATTTCTACACTTTCATGCGTTCACGTTTTATCTTCCAGATTCTCTATCGCAACGCTGAACTTTACCTGACAGCCCTTCGTTCGATTGATCGTAAGAGTGACCAGATCGAAAGTCAACTTCACAAATCCACTCGAAACGAAGAACTGATCGAACTCATGGAATTGGAAAAGACCATCGTCTATTTCAAGGCCTCACTTAAGACGAACGAGCGCGTGATTAAGAAATTGACCAGTGCAACCAGCAATATCAAAAAATACTTAGAGGACGAAGACCTACTCGAAGACACCCTGATTGAAACCCAACAGGCCATCGAGATGGCAGATATCTATGGAAATGTCCTTCACTCTATGACAGAGACCTTTGCCTCTATCATTTCCAATAACCAGAACAACATCATGAAGACCCTGGCTCTCGTGACCATCGTTATGTCTGTCCCAACCATGATCTTCTCAGCCTACGGGATGAACTTTAAGGATAATGAAATCCCTTTGAACGGTGAGCCTCATGCCTTCTGGTTAATCGTCTTTATCGCCTTTGCTATGAGTGTTTCGCTCACTCTCTATCTCATCCATAAAAAATGGTTCTAAGAGGAATCCCTATGTCTCAGATTGATTTACAAAAATTAACTAAGAAAAACCAAGAGTTTATCCACATCGCTACCCAACAATTTATCAAAGATGGTAAAACAGACGCTGAAATCAAGGCTGTTTTTGAAGAAGTCATTCCTAAAATCCTTGAAGAGCAAGCCAAAGGAACGACTGCACGTTCCCTCTACGGGGCTCCAACCCACTGGGCTCATAGCTTCACTGTCAAGGAGCAATACGAAAAAGAGCATCCAAAAGAAAATGACGATCCAAAACTCATGATTATGGACTCAGCCCTTTTTATCACCAGTCTCTTTGCATTGGTTAGCGCTCTGACTACCTTCTTCTCTACAGATCAGGCTATTGGCTATGGGTTGATTACCCTCTTGTTGGTTGGACTTGTAGGAGGACTTGCCTTCTACTTGATGTACTACTTTGTCTACCAGTACTATGGACCAGACACAGACCGTAGCCAACGTCCTCCATTCTGGAAATCAATCCTCGTTATCCTGGCTTCTATGGTTCTTTGGTTGGTTGTCTTCTTTGCAACAAGCTTCCTACCAGCCAACCTCAATCCAGTCCTTGCTCCATTGCCTTTGGCTATCCTAGGAGCTGCCCTTCTCGCTCTTCGCTTCTATCTCAAGAAACGTTTCAATATCCGAAGTGCAAGCGCGGGCCCATCACGTTATTAAGAAAAGTGAAAAGCTATGGCATATAGTCAATCTTTAGCTCAGCAGATTCGAAAAATTCTAGCACTCAAACTTCCTCCCCAAATTTTCGAAGAAGAGTTAGAAGAAAAGAAACTGTTTGGTGGTCTTGCCTTTATGATTCGTGGGAAAATGGTCCTTACAGTCAGTTCCAGAAAGGACGAGCTGGTTATGGTGAGAATTGGCAAAGAAATGGAGAAGCAAGTTCTACCCCGAACAGGAGCTCATACTACATTGATGAGAGGGCGACCTTATCATGGCTATATAGACCTAGATATCGAAGGTCAAAAAGAACTTCCTTACTGGATTGATTTAGCCCTCTCCTATAATCAAGAGTTGACCAAGTAACTCATATCTAGCGAGATTAGAAAAACGAAAAGCAACTGCACAGGCGGTTGCTTTTTCACTTGCTTTCTTGAGATCCAATAGCACTTCTGAGTCTGATTCTTATAGTTTTCTCTCATCTTTTGTGATAGAATAGGCTCATACTCAATCAAAATCAAAGAGCAAACTAGGAAGCTAGCCGCAGGTTGCTCAAAGCACTGCTTTGAGGTTGTAGATAGAACTGACGAAGTCAGTAACATAGACACGGCAAGGCAAAGCTGACGTGGTTTGAATTTGATTTTCGAAGAGTATCAATCTATTTCTAGGAGGATGAGATATGGTTTCTACTATTGGTATTGTTAGTTTGTCTAGTGGTGTTATCGGAGAGGATTTTGTCAAACACGAAGTCGACTTAGGTGTCCAACGTCTCAAGAATTTGGGACTCAATCCTATCTTTTTGCCTCATTCGCAAAAAGGATTAGACTTTATCAAGGATCATCCTGAGGCACGTGCAGAAGATTTGATGCTGGCCTTTTCTGATGATAGCATCGACATGATCCTCTGCGCCATCGGTGGGGATGATACCTATCGCTTGCTACCTTATCTTTTTGAAAACGACCAGCTTCAAAAGGTTATCAAGCCAAAGATTTTTCTTGGCTTCTCAGATACCACTATGAACCACCTTATGTTGCACAAACTAGGGGTCAAGACTTTTTATGGGCAATCCTTTTTAGCAGACATTTGTGAATTAGACAATGAGATGTTGCCCTATAGCTTTCACTACTTTAAAGAATTGATCAAGACAGGAAGAATCTCAGAAATCCGCCCTAGTGACGTTTGGTATGAGGAACGGATTGACTTTAGTCCCAAGGCCCTGGGAACAGCTCGTATCAGTCATACAAATACTGGTTTTGACTTGTTGCAAGGAAATGCTCAGTTTGAGGGAGAAATTCTCGGTGGTTGTCTTGAGTCTCTCTATGATATTTTTGACAACTCTCTACACGCAGATAGCACCGACCTCTGCCAAAAATACAAACTTTTCCCTGACTTGTCAGACTGGGAAGGAAAGATTCTCTTACTAGAAACAAGCGAAGAAAAGCCTGAGCCGGAAAACTTCAAACAGATGGTGCAGACTTTGAAAGAAACTGGAGTATTTGAGGTAATCAGTGGACTCTTGGTCGGAAAGCCAATGGATGAAGCCTTCTATGACGACTATAAGGAAGCACTATTGGATATCATTGATAACAATATCCCGATTGTCTATAATCTAAATGTCGGCCACGCAACGCCAAGAGCCATTGTTCCCTTTGGCGTTCACGCCTATGTAGATGCACAGGAGCAAGTCATTCGCTTTGACGATAACAAAAAATAAACAATTTCTCCATTTTTGTGCTTTGGTATTGATTTTCGTTACAATTTGTGTCTGAATTTATTGCATTTTGCTTATTTCTATGATATCTTTTTAAAGGAGGTGTATATGACTAAACAAAAAATAAATCAAATTGTCGGTTCAATCGGGGCCTTTATCGGGATTATTGTATTTATCGCCTACATCCCACAAATTTTTGCCAATTTACAAGGCAACAAAGCTCAACCATTCCAGCCTTTATCCGCAGCAGTATCTTGTTTAATTTGGGTTATTTACGGATGGACAAAAGAGCCTAAGAAGGATTGGATACTAATTATTCCAAACTCAGCTGGCGTTGTCTTAGGTGGACTGACATTTCTTACTGCACTATAAAAGTTACTAGCATATAATCAAAAAGCTGAGATAATTTTCTCAGCTTTTTCTATTTTCTCAGATAGTTAGACGCTTGGACTCACTAATTTCCGTTTTTCCACTCGCAATCATTCTCGTGGTCATCAACCAGGCCTGCTGCTTGTAGAAAAGCTAAAACTGCGACTGGACCTGCGAATTTGAAACCACGTTTTTTGAGATCTTGAGATAACTTTTCAGACAAGGCTGTTTTAGCAGGCGCTAGGTGATAGTCAGGAACATCATTTACAATCGTTTTCCCCTCAACAAAGGACCATAGATAAGTGTCAAAAGAGCCAAAGGTTTTCTGAACTTGTAAAAATGCTTGGGCGTTGGCACGTGTCGCAAAGAGCTTGGCACGATTTCGGATGATGGCTGGATTCTCTAACAAGGCTTCCAACTCCCCATCTGTCATTTCCGCGACACGTTGAACTTGGTAGTTGTAAAAGACTTCTCGGAATCCTTGGCGTTTGTTTAGTACCGTTTCCCAAGATAGACCTGACTGGTAAGTTTCCAAACAAAGCAACTCAAAAAGAGAACGGTCATCATGAAGGGGTTGGCCCCACTCTTCATCATGATAGGCTACATATAAAGGGTTGTTCATTTTAACCCAACCACAGCGTTTTGTCATATATTTTCTCCTATTTCACCAACATCTTGAGGGCTGACTTGATGTAGTTTTCAGCTGTATCCGTTGTTCCTTCAAAGAATTTCTTGATTTTCTTGAGCTCTGTTGCCTTGTATCCCAGTGCCAGCATGGCTTCCATAGCTTCTTCCAGTTCTTGGTTTTCATTACTCGCTTGCACAGCGACTTTGGCAGGAAGGTCATCACTAGCCACGACTACCTTGCCTTCCAAGTCCAGCACCATCTGTTGGGCTGTTTTCTTGCCAATTTTGGGGAACTTGGTCAAGTAGGTGATGTTCTTAGTCTCGATGGCTTGAACCAAGCCAGCATTGTCATCAGCTGCGATGATAGCCAAAGCTGACACAGGACCAATCCCCGAAACCGAAATCAGACTAAGAAAGAGTTTTTTCTCATCTTCTGAGCGAAAGCCGTAAAGCAGATGGGCATCCTCACGGACAACTTGGTGCACATAAATCTGAGTTTCTTGATTCACCTGACCTGAATAGGCATAAGGATTGGCCACATGCAGGATATAGCCGATACCGTTAGCTTCTAGGACGATGTATTTAGCAGTGATTTTGGTAATGATTCCTTTTAGATATTCGTACATAATTTTCACTTTCTATAATTGATTTGCAATTCCTTGTAAATGCGCTGCTCTGATGATAAGAAGCAACCCAAGTACTGCACACACAATAAAAACGAGCCAAACACCTACAGCACCTGTTGCAGCGCTGATAGAAATCATCGCCCCCGCTAAAATAGACGCTAAAGGCTGCGCCATATTAAGGAAACCTGAGTAGGTTCCGAGCTTATTCTCATTCATCATTTCCGCCCGCAAAACTTGGCTTGGTGGCATGCAGATGAGTTCCCCCATAGTATAGAGAATGGCTAGCAAAAACAGAGCCCAGAAACTCCTGAAGACAATGGTGAAAAGCATACCCAAGTCAAAGATAATACTTCCCAATAAAAACTGCGGTATGATCTTCATTTCCTTGGTCAAACGATTGGCAGTCGTTATGAAGCAAACAATAATCAGGGTATTGATAAAAACCATGATACTGAGCATCTTAGCTCCTGAAATATGAATACCGAAAACACTACTCGCGATGAATGACTCTTTCAAATGAACGGGTATATAATTGTCAATTTGCAACCAGATAACACCATTAAATACAGTCCCTAACGTATAAAGTAGGAAAATTTTGTCCTGAAAAACAGAAACATAATTTTTCACAGTTGCCAAAGGACTGCTACCATGCTCAAAGACCAGATTAGCTGGCTTGCTTTCTGAAAAATATTTCCAAGCGAGGAAAAAATTCAAGAAGCTAATCACCGTCAAAACCAGAAGCAGCTCAAAAAAATGGTGGTCGTAAAAGAAACCTGCAAGCCCTGCTCCTAACATAACGGATACATTGACAAACCAATAACTAATCGTATAAACGAAACGGCGATTTTGCTCGTCGGTCAAATCAATAATCATCGCATCAATAGCCGGCCAAGAGAAAGTTCCTGCGGTCTCTGCCAGCAACATTCCGACAAAAGTCAAAAAGGGAAAAATATGATTAGGCATATTTGCCAGCAGCACAAGAAAGTAGCCACTAGCAAGACCAAAGTTTCCCCAGTCAATGACTTTCTTACGTCCCCAAAGATCCGCCAAATGTCCACCATACAGTCCAGCTAAAAAACCAATGAGTTTGGTTGTGATCATCAATAACCCCGCCCAAAAGGCTCCAAAATATTGAACATAGTACATGGCCATAAAAGGAGTAATGGCACTCTCTAAAATCCGTGCTACAAAGCTCATCCATTCCCGCATTTGAATTTGCTTGGGGAGGGCAAAAAATTCTTTCATCTTTCATTCCTTTTTCATAATTTCTTCGCTTTTTCTTACCTAGTATATCATATTTTTTTGCTGAAAACTGCAAACACAAGTGCAACCTCTGGTTGACAAATAGTACAGGAGATTGTATTCTCATTATAAGTAAAAATTGTTAGGATAGAGGTAGAAAAAGGAGGATAGAATGATGAAACTCGCAGAAAAACTATTTGAACTCCGAAAGGAAAAAGGTTGGTCCCAAGAAAAGCTAGCAGAACAAATCAATGTTTCTCGGCAAAGCATCTCCAAATGGGAGTCTGGACAAGTCCTTCCTGAAATTGAAAAAATCATTGAAATAAGCAAGATTTTCCAAGTGACAACTGACTATCTACTACTGGATAAAATCTCTGAAAAAGCTTCCACAGCAGTGATTTTGGAGGAAGACAAGGATAAATACTATAAAAAGGTTAAATCCTTTGGTCTCTGGCAAGTGATTTATATTTTTGTATTGGCTCTGGCTATCTATCTCTTTTTAGCCGGTTCTAGTTTTCCAGCTGAATTCACCACTTGGATCTGGCTAACCTTCGTTCTCTTAATCGCTTCTGCTGTCGCTATCAATAAGGTTCTCAAAACCAAACAACGTTATCTTGATAAGGTCATTGGTCTTGAGAATCATTCAGACCATGACGACTCTACAAAATCTTGAATCACCTAGTTCAGTTTTCACAACACTTTTTATAGGACTGGTCTTGTCAAGCAAGTGTAAACCTCGTGTCAACTTGCCCATGTCCAATCAAAGTTCCCACTTTGGAAAAACTAAAAAGCCTTGTTCGAAAAGGAACAAAGGCTTTTTGTGTTCTTAATATTTTCCCAACTCACGAAGACTGGTATGATTTTCCTGAATGCGTCGGAACATCTTTTCCATATCCGACTTGGTGAAATGCACCAAAACAGGACGTCCATGCGGACAGTTATAGGGGTTGTCACATTGGGAAAGCTGATAAAGGAGCTGTCTGGCTGAGTGGTCATCGATACGATGGTTGGCCTTGATAGACCGCTTGCAGGACATCATGATGGCTAGCTCTGCTCGGTATTTCTTGATCGAAACTTCCTTGGTCAAGAGCAGCATGTCGCACATTTCATAGATACCTGACTCAATCTCTTCTTCTGCCATCCAAATAGGATGTTCACGCAGGATGAATTGATTTTCTCCGTACTCTGCTAGAAAGACGCCCGCTTCCTCTAAAAGAGGCATTCTTTCCCTGAGACGAAGGGCATCATCCACTGGGAATTCAAAGATGTAGGGCACTAGGAGTTGTTGCTGACTCTGGTCAACATTGCCGATGCTTTCACGGTATTCCTCGTACTTGACTCGTTCCTGAGCCGCGTGCTGGTCTATGATGTAGAGTCCATCTCGCCCCTGGGCAAAGAGATAGGTCCCGTGCATCTGTCCGAAAAACTCCAACTCTGGGAAGCTGGATGATTCTTCTCGCTCCAGCTTGTCATAGGCTTTATCGAGACTGGCTAAATCTAGTTCTGGATGGTCCAGTTGGTCATAGCTAGCTGGCTTTCTCTCTGCAAAATGCAGTTTTGCAGGCTTGGTCAACTGGTCCAAGGTTTCCTTGGCAAACAAGGTTAAATCCTGCCTTTCCTCAGTCAAGTCTACTTGATGGTCTGAAACCTCAACTTGACTGGGTTTTGAGAGTTCTGTTTTTTCATAGTAGAGCGTATTTTCTTTGAGTGGGAGAATGGTCTGCTCCACCTTTTGACGATTACGCACGGTCGACTTGGCAAGATTTTCTAAAGCATCTGGAATCAAGGTCTGTTCCTTGAGACTCTTTGCGATAGCTTCTGAGACAAGTGCCATCAGCTCTCTTTCCTTAGAAATTCGCACCTCTTGCTTGGTTGGATGCACATTGACATCCGCTAGATAAGGGTCGATATGGATATGAATCACGGCCAGCGGAAAACGTCCCACCATGAGCTTGCTGCCATAGCCATCAAGAATAGCACGATTGAGCAGGAAATTCTTGATATAACGGCCATTGATGAAGAGACTGATATAGTTGCGGTTGGCACGAGTCAACTCAGGCAAGGACACAAAACCTGTAATTTCAAAGTCTAGATCCGAATTCTCAATGGCTATCATCTTCTTGGCACTTGCCAAACCGTAAATCCCAGCAATGGCTTGACGCAGTTGACCCGTACCAGCTGTTCGGGTCATTTCCTTGCCATCACTAATCAAGCTAAAAGAAATCTCAGGATGAGCAAGGCCCAGACGGTTGACAATATCGATGATATGAGACAGCTCCGCTTGCTGGCTCTTCATATACTTGAGACGGGCAGGCGTGTTGAAAAAGAGGTCCTCCACACAAACCTTGGTTCCCACAGGACTTGTCGCTGGGATGATTTCTTCGACTTGACCTCCACGCGCGACGAGCTTGGTCCCATGACTCGCGCCATCCACCGCCGTCAACAGAGTCAGCACACTGACAGAAGCGATAGAGGGCAGGGCTTCACCTCGAAAACCAAGCGTCCGAATCCGAAAGAGGTCTGCTTGATTTTTTATCTTACTGGTTGCATGACGACGTAGGGCCAATTCCACCTCATCGTGGGCAATTCCATGACCATTATCTGTGATTTGAATCTTCTTAAGACCAGCTTCCTCAATCTCAATGATAATCTGACTTGAGCCCGCGTCAATGGCATTTTCTACCAACTCTTTGACCACACTGGCAGGACGTTCAATCACTTCTCCTGCCGCTATCTGGTTTGCCAGTACCTCTGGCAATTCAACAATATGAGACATCTTTCAGCCCCTTTCTGTATCTATTTTCCTAGAAATTGATTAGTGCTATTATACCATATTTCAGATGTTACCAGAAAAAGCAAATGCCACATAGACGCTAAATCTGTGCACATAGGCAAAAGCTCTTGCCATGGGTCGTAAAATAGTGGTATACTCAATAAAAATCAAAGAGCAAACTAGAAAGCTAGGCGCAGACAGTACTTTAGTACGGCAAGACGACGCTGACGTGGTTTGAATTTGATTTTTGAAGAGTATTAATAAAGGTGTACAAGAAGTGAGATTAACCTTGTATAACTGAAAAGGAGGGAAATTTATGAAAGTAGAACTACAGATTAAGGAGACTTACGAGGAGGAAAAGCTGATTGTCCAAGCACCTCAGCCGACCGAAAAAGTCCAGAAAGTCATCGAATTCGCTGAAAATCTTGACCAAAAAGAAACAATCAAAGGAAAGATTGATGATCAGGTCTATCTAGTTGAAATTGGCAAGATTCAGCGCTTCTATATCGAGAATCGCAAGGTTCTAGCAGAAACTGCTAGTCAGACCTACAGTATTGATTTGCGACTCTATCAGGTTCTTGAAATGCTGCCGACCACTTTTATCCAAATTTCCCAATCAGAAATCGTTAATATTGACGCTATCTCTCATCTCAAACTAACCCCCAACGGTCTGGTTGAAATTTTCTTGAAAAACGAAAGCTTCACCTACTCTTCACGCCGTTACCTAAAAACCATCAAGGAGAAATTAGAACTATGAAAAAACAAATCTTTCACGACGCAGCTGCTGGCGTCCTCATCGGCCTCATCCTCTCTATCCTCTTTTCACTCATTTATGCACCAAATACCTATGCCCCACTGAGCCCCGAGTCTCTAGTCGGACAAGTGATGGTGGAACATCAGGTTCACGGTGCTCTGGTCTTGCTCTACTGTATGATCATCTGGTCAGCTATCGGTGTTCTCTTTAGCTTTGGCGGTCGCTTATTCAGCCGTGACTGGAGCTTACTCCGTGCGACGCTTTCCCATTTCTTCCTCATGCTGGCTGGCTTTGTCCCACTGGCAACTCTAGCTGGTTGGTTCCCCTTCCACTGGACCTTCTATCTCCAGCTCATTCCAGAGTTTGCGATTGTCTACCTTATCATCTGGACTATCCTCTATAAAAGAGAAGCTAAAAAAGTGGACCACATCAATCAACTTTTGGCCCATAAAAAGTAAAGAAAAACCCACTCACAAATACATGAGTGGGATTCTTTTTATAATTTTTGTTTGAACTCAACTAAGACATTCATAGCCTGCATAGGTGTCATGTTGTAAACATCCAGTTTAGCTAATTCTGCTAGGATAGGATGTTCTGCTGGCGTATCAAAGAGAGAAATCTGTTCCGTGACGGTGCTAGTTTGCCTCATCGGAGTAGGACTTTCTTGCCCCTGACTCTCCAGTTGCGTTAAAATCTTATCCGCTCTTGCTAAAAGTTCTTCTGGTAAGCCAGCAATTTTAGCAACATGGATACCATAGGATTTATCAGCAGGTCCGGGTTCAATCTTGTGAAGGAAGGTCACCTGCCCATTCTGCTCCAAGGTTGCCACGTGAACATTGACCAAGTGCTCCAAACTGGACTCCAGACTAGTCAACTCATGGTAGTGGGTCGCAAAGAGGGTTTTGGCTCCGATATGTTCATGAATGTATTCGATGATGGACTGGGCAAGAGCCATGCCATCATAGGTTGCCGTTCCCCGTCCCAATTCATCGAAGAGAATGAGTGAGTCCTTGGTCGCATGCGAAATGGCATTGTTGGCCTCCATCATCTCCACCATAAAGGTTGATTGACCTGAAACCAAGTCATCTGCCGCTCCGATGCGAGTAAAGATGGCATCAAAAATCGGTAAGTAGGCGCTCTCAGCAGGAACATAGGAACCCATCTGGGCCATCACCGCCGTCATGGCTAGTTGGCGCATATAGGTGGACTTCCCGCTCATGTTAGGTCCCGTAATCAGTTGAATGCTGGTATCTTCTGACATCTGGATGCTGTTTGGAATGTAGGTCTGCACCCCCATAACCTTTTCAACGACCGCATGGCGTCCTTTCTGGATAGCGATTTGTGAATCCTCTCCAAACTCAGGTCGAATCAAATGCTGGGTTTCAGCCACAACTGCCAGACTTTGCAAGACATCAACTGTCGCAATTCCTTGGGCTAGAGCCTGCAAACGCTGGATGTACTTGCTGACTTCCTCACGGATACGCATAAAGATTTCATACTCTAGGTTGGCTGACTTTTCACGCGCCTCCAGCATATCTCCCTCGATACGAGCTAATTCCTCGGTACCAAAGCGTTCAGAGTTTTTCAACGTCGCCTTGCGGAAAAAGTGGGCTGGCACATTTCCCAGTTGCGAATTGGTCACATGGAAATAATAGCCGTCTTTTTTATTGTAGTCAATCTTGAGCGTGCTGATGCCAGAGTTTTCTCTCTCCTTAGCCTCAATCTCTGCAATCCAGCTCGTACCTTCTCTGAGGACACGACGGTATTTATCCAAGGTCTCATCAAATCCCGTACGGATAATGCCACCTTCCGTAATCACATGAGGAGCTTCAGGAGCAATCGCTGCGCTAATCAAACTCTCTAACTCTGGAATGGCATCCAACTGTGCGATGAGATAAGCTAAAGCAGGCTGCTCCATTCCCTCTAAAATCGCTCGAATCCGTGGCACACTAGATAAGGTAGTCGCCAATTGCAAGAGATCCTTGGGATTGGTCTTGCCAAAAGAAACACGACTAGCCAAGCGTTCGATGTCATAAACACCCTTGAGACTGTCTGTCAAATCACTACGCTCAAAGAAATGGTCAAGAAAGACCTGCACCACCTCTTGACGCTGGACGATTCGTTCCTTATCAATCAAGGGACGATGGATCCAAGAGCGCAAGAGCCGCATGCCCATAGCTGTTTTGGTTTCATCCAAAAGCCAGAAAAGACTCCCCTGCTTCTTGCCTGAACGGGCATTCTCAACCAAATCCAGACTGGCCTTGGTCGCATAATCCATCTGCAAGAAATCTTTGATTTCATAGCGGATAACTGGTTTGAGGTGGTTCAATTCCCGCATCTGGGTCCGATGAACATACTGGAGGAGCTTACTAGCTGCCGCTTGCTCCACAGCTGCCAAACGTGGATCCAGTAAATGAATATCCTCAAAGCCTTCCTTCTCATAAGAAAGTACCAGATTCATCTGACGGCTGAGGATTTGCTCCTCTTCTTCAGACAAGTCATAACCCAGCACCACTTCTCGCGCCTTGAGGTTACGAATTTCACCACAAACTAGCGTGAAATCCAATAAGCCTGTCACATAAAAGTCACCCGTCACCAGGTCCATATAAGCCAGACCAAACTGACTGCCATCACGATCTAAGGCAACCAAGAAATTATTCTGACTATCGGGCTTACTGCTATCAACTACTGTACCAGGTGTTATGACCTGGACCACCTCTCGCTTGACAACCCCGACCGCTTGTTTGGGATCTTCCATCTGTTCTGCAATGGCAACTTTATAGCCCTGTTCAATCAGAACATCGATATACTGCTGGGCAGAATGATAGGGGACACCCGCCATGGGTATCGGATTTTCTGCATTTTTATTCCGACTCGTTAAGGAAATTTCTAAAATCTGTGCTGCATTGATTGCATCTTCATAGAACAACTCGTAAAAATCACCCATCCGAAAAAGCAAAAAAGCATCTGGGTATTGCTTTTTAATATCCACATACTGTTGCATGCCGGGTGATAGCTTTTCTGTTGCCATTTTCCGTCTCTCCTTGCTAAAAATAAGTCTTGAGAGCAACTCCCAAGACCTTATTTATCTTTCATCAAATCTAGCAAACGATCTTCCATC
Organism: Streptococcus sp. Z556; assembly: GCF_053010225.1. Classification (NCBI taxonomy): domain Bacteria; kingdom Bacillati; phylum Bacillota; class Bacilli; order Lactobacillales; family Streptococcaceae; genus Streptococcus; species Streptococcus sp. Z556. The sequence continues at coordinate 96,784 of NZ_JBRKNU010000003.1, read as the reverse complement.
AGCTTGGCAACGTGCTGGTCTCGACAAATAACCAATAAGGTATTAGCACCAGCAACCGTTCCTAAAATCCATTCATCCTTGTTTGCATCTACAACGTTTGCTAAGACTGCCGCTTCCCCAAGTTTTGTATGAAGTACCAAGGTGAATTCTGCTCTTGCAACTCCTTCTAAATGATGAGACAAAAACTCAACTAAATCAATCTTATCTGTCTCATTTGCTAGTACATAATACACCATATCATTTTTCTTGATCTTGGTCAAGCCGATTTCACGCAAATCACGTGACAAAGTCGTTTGCGTCACATAGACATTCTGAGCTTCAAGACGATCTTGAATCTCTTTTTGTGTTCCAAGTTTTTCTTCAGCGATCATCTTTTTAATCAACTGATGCCGTTCTCTTTTTCTCATATTATCCTCTTAAGCGAATATTTATAACAAATTTTACATTTATTCTATAACTATATTATACCAAAAAAAATAGAGAATTCAAAAAAATTCTCTTCTTTCTCAAAAAATGTAGTAAATTGTGTTAAAATAGAAGAAAAGCCCAAAAGGAGCCTACTTATGAATACAAAAAAACTGATTGCTAGCGAATTGGCTAGCGTCATCGATAGCCTGGACCAAGAGGCTATTTTCAATTTACTAGAACAACCTAAAAATTCAGATATGGGAGACGTCGCTTTCCCTGCTTTCTCATTAGCAAAAGTCGAACGCAAGGCACCGCAAGTGATTGCTGCCGATATTGCTGCAAAGATCAACAGCCAAGCCTTTGAAAAAGTGGTGGCAACAGGTCCTTACGTAAACTTTTTCCTTGATAAATCTGCTATTTCTGGTGCAGTTATCAAAGAAATCATCGAAAAAGGTGCTGACTACGCCCAACAAACGGAAGGCCAAGAGCAAAATATTACGATTGACCTTTCTAGTCCCAATATCGCCAAACCCTTCTCAGTCGGCCACTTGCGTTCAACAGTTATCGGAGATGCCCTCTCTAATATCTTTAAGAAGATGGGCTACAAAACCATTAAAATCAACCACCTTGGAGACTGGGGGAAACAGTTTGGTCTTCTCATGGTTGCTTATAAGAAGTGGGGTTCTAAAGAAGCCATCGAAGCCAACCCAATCGATGAGTTGTTGAAACTTTACGTTCGCATCAATGCCGAAATCGAAACTGACAAGGCTCTCGACGATGAAGGTCGCCTCTGGTTCAAAAAACTAGAAGATGGTGATCCTGAAGCAACTCAACTTTGGCAATGGTTCCGTGATGAAAGTTTGGTCGAATTCAACCGTATCTACAAACTACTCGGTGTTGAATTTGATAGCTTAAACGGTGAAGCCTTCTACAATGACAAGATGGATGAAGCCGTACAAATCTTGGAAGAAAAAGGTTTGCTAGAAGAGTCTCAAGGGGCTTGCATTGTCAACTTGGATGATTTCGATTTGCCACCTGCTATGATTAAAAAATCAGATGGCGCTACTCTCTACATCACTCGTGATATCGCAACAGCCATCTACCGTGCTCGTACATACAACTTTGTTAAAAATGTCTATGCTGTCGGCCAAGAGCAATCTAACCACTTTAAACAGTTGAAAGCTGTCTTGAAGAAAATGGGATTTGCTTGGAGTGACGATATGGTTCACGTTGACTTTGGTCTTGTAACCAAAAATCGCCAAAAACTCTCTACTCGTAAAGGAAACATCATCCTGCTCGAGCCAACTCTCCAAGAAGCCATCACTCGTGCTAAAGCTCAAATCGAAGCGAAAAATCCTGACCTTGAAAACAAGGATCAAATCGCCCAAGCTGTTGGGGTTGGAGCTGTCAAATTCTACGACCTGAAAACTGACCGCAGAAATGGTTACGACTTTGACCTAGAAGCAATGGTTTCATTTGAAGGTGAGACTGGGCCATACATCCAATACGCTTACGCCCGTATTCAGTCTCTACTTAGAAAAGCTGACTTCCATCCAAATGCTCAAGAAAGTTACAGTCTAAATGATGCCGAAAGCTGGGAAATCATCAAACTTCTCCAAGACTTTGCCCGTGTCATCAAACGTGCTTCTGACAACTATGATCCATCGCTCATTGCTAAGTATGCAATCAGCTTGGCGCAAGCTTTCAATAAATACTATGCTCACACTCGTATCTTGGATAAAAGCCCAGAGCGCGACAGTCGTCTGGCCCTCAGCTACGCAACCGCAGTCGTCCTCAAAGAAGCTCTTCGTTTGCTCGGAGTAGAAGCACCAGAGAAGATGTGATTCAGTACTAACAATTGGAACTAAAGTTCCTAATTGTTAGACGCTAGCCGCTATATGCAGACTAGCTAACTGCTTCACTAATTCACCTAACCAAATAATATCGATTTGGTTAGGCTCATGTCGTAATCTTTTAATCACTTTATTGTAAAGCAGTCTAAGTAACTATCACCAAATCCTATACAGACTTTGGCTTGGCGCTTCACTAATATCTCGAAACAAATAATATCGATTTGTTTCGAGATATGTCGTAACTATATGGCGAATTGCTTAAACGCTTTACTAATGCGTCCCAACAAATTATAGTGATTGGTTTAGACGCATGTCCTAATCACTCAAATAACTTAATCATAAAGCATTCTAAGTAACTAAGCCAAAATCCTATACGGACTTTGGCTTGGCGCTTTACTAGTCTTCATTTCAACTGGACGGACTTTTCAGTTAAAGGTCCACATTGTCTGGTTTTAGCTATTGGATACCCGTTCTGCTCGCCTAGTGACTTAGTTGAAAAGCGAAATTTCTTTCGCTTTTCTTATGCCTTCAATTTTTTATCAAATCAGGGGAGATTTTATGAGCCAGTACGCTTATATCTTAGTTCTTATCAGTCTTGTCGTTCTTTTTCTCATCAATAAATACGAAAAAGAAAAACTTCAGAAACTTCTTCAGGAGCAGCTTTTAAAAGACGAAACTTTCAAAGCAGATATCCACGAAAGAATCCAAACAACAGAGAATATCAACGATGTCATCGCCTACATCAACAAGGGCTATCGTTTGGGACTCATGCTTTCCAAGGAAATCACTGATCAACTCAAATAATCAAAATCCGAGAAGTCTTCTTCTCGGATTTTTCTCTTCTTCATGAAACGGCTAAAGATTCCTATTAGATTTTAAATAAATAAAGTAGAAGAAAAAGCTAGGCCGAAGCTTAACTTTCCAATCCATATAAGTCCGCGATAATCGCTGCAACCTTTTTAATATCTCCCAGCATGCCTCTCATTTCAAAATCTGCTAGAACAGGGAAACCAAAACGTTGGCTGTACTGCTTGGCAGTCAAACAGTATTGATTATTAAAATTGCGATTACCAGATCCCACTACACCAAAACACTTACTAGCATTGTCTCCATAGGCGATAAAATCACCCACTGGAGTCGTCAGGATCTCAACATCGCCGTTGTCGACACCATTTCCACCTTCTAGATAGGTTGGTAAAAAGGCGACATAAGGATGGTCCATCTCAAAGAAATCTTTCCCTTCCTTGACCAAATCCTTGATATGGATCTTTTGGACCTCAATCCCTTTGTGCTGGGACAGGAGATAGTCCTTGAGTCGGCTTACAAAACTCTCTGTATTCCCGCTCAAACTGATATAAACTAAGGATATTTTTTTCATATTGACCTCGATTTTTATTTTTGGATATTAAAAGAACTACCAAGATTGTAACTTGATAGTTCTCTTTTGTCAATACTTAGGCAACTTCCTCTGCTTCGGCTTCCTCAGCCAAATCTTTTTGTTGGCGCCACATCTTGTAAAGGACTAAAGCTAAAAAGAGGACATTGATAATCATGAACAAAATAACGGTTCCTTTTGCTAATGTGCCTATTCCTAAGCCTAGGGTATCATCTTTGATCAATTGAATTGCATCTTGAATGTTCACAAAAGAATAGACCAAACCAACAATCGCTAGCAAAAGATAGCCAAGATAAGCATAGTTGGCAAATTGGACGTTTTTACGAACTAAGAACACAAAGGCTACCACAACTAAAATAGCAGATAAAACAATCAAAACTACATTAAAAATTGAGTGCGATGATGCTGTTACTTGGTAGGTATAGTTAACCGTGTCTTCTATTTGCTGAGCAGTAAGAGATCCACTATTAGATAGACTCGCACGAAGAACTTCTTTGCTAGGGACTGGGCCCAAGATGCCAAATAATGACGAAGCAGAAATGAGTGCGGATAGGACTAACAAAATCCAGAGATAAATTGGTTTCTTTTTCATATTTTCCTCCTATAAAACCTTTTGGACATTATAGCATTTTTCGTACAGAAATACAATTCTTACAGGCCTGTCTCGACTTGTTTTCGGTAAGCTTTTGGTGATTTTCCGCACAATTTACGGAAAACTTTGTAAAAATAGCCGACATTACTGTAACCAACGGCATAGCAAACATCTTCAATACTATCATTGGTTGAAAGCAAGAGCTGTTGCGCTGCCTTAATTCGCTGTTTGTTGAGCAGTTCTGCAAAGGTCGAGTTGGTTTCTCGCTTAATCAGCTGACCGAGGTAGACTGGGTTAATAAAGAGATCCTTGCTAATATCCTTAAGTGAGAGCTCTTTTTGATAATCGCAGCCGATCACCTCTAGAACACTGACCACATTTTCATTCATCCGATACTGGCCAAAGAACTTAGTCAAGGTTGCTTTGATGTAGGCAACCAATTCTTCAAAGGAGTTAATAGCATGGATGGCTTTGACAATCTCTGTCATATCATCCGCTTTTAGATGCTCAAACAAGTGGAAGACATCCATGACAAATTGAGTGAAGAGTTGTTTGGTGATAGCCACGCGCGGTGTATTCTCTAAGACAACCTTCTCCAGCAGGGTCAATTCTTCGATGATTTGATTGATATTTCCTTGGATAATCACGCGATAAATCGGTTCGTAATAAGCAAATAGACTCTCGGATTTTTCTAGATTGACAGAACCGTAAAAGAGGGCTTTTTCTGCGTTGATCTTCCATTTTTCAAAGGCTTGTTGGTAGGGTGCTACAAAGGGCGTTACTACGATTCCATCTAGTGGTTGATCAGAGATGAAAATCTGCCAGTCTTGACCTAAAACATAGTAAGGAATAGTGAAAGAACCTTGTTTTTCCTTGGAAAGACCTATCCACCAGTTGTCTTTACCTGCTAAGAAGTTGACAAAGCCTTCTTCATCCAATTCTTGGCTGAGAGTCTGACTCTGCACCACTTTTTCCTGAAGTTGGCTCGCAATTTTTTCTAATAAATGACTCAACTCCACCTTATCCACTGGCTTCACCAGATAATCCACGACACTCAGGTTCATTGCTTTCTTGACATAGTCAAACTCCTGATAGCCAGATAGCAAGATATAATAGGCATCTGGGAGAATCTCCTTCATCTCCTTGATCATCTCCAGTCCTGTTTTATCGGGCATATTGACATCCGAAATAATCACATCAACCGGATGATGCTTGACATAACCTAGAGCATCGTCAGCATGATTAGCTGTTGCGACGACTTTCATATCCCATTTTTCAAAGGGAATCAAGCGCTTGAGCCCCTCTGTCACCATGTACTCGTCGTCTACTAATAAAACTTTATACATTTCTACCCTTTCTATTCATCCTGGATAGTGATTCGATAGCGAACACCTTCTTGCTCAGCTGACTCTACACGGATTTGGTAGCGATCCCCAAAATAGAGGACAAAGCGTTCGTGCACATTCACTATTCCGATTGACTGTCGCTCGCCGCTGTAGCTTGCTTCGTGCTCAAAACTTCTCTGAGCTAATTTCTCTTGCAAGGCAGCTAATTTTTCAGCAGGCATGCCACGACCATTGTCTACCACTAGAATTTCAACAAATCCCTCACCCTTCAAGACCTTGATGCTGATGACATTGTCTGTTCGGCGGTGGTCAATACCGTGGGCAAAGTAATTTTCGACCAATGGTTGGAGCGTAAACTTGGGAATCTTCATATTTTCTAATTCTGGCGCGATCTTAAAGCCATAAGCTACTGACTTTGGATAGCGAACCATACAGAGATAACTGTATTTACGACAAAATTCTAGTTCTTGTTGCAAGGTCGTTTCACGCTCATCGGAGATATTGTTACGCAACAAGCTACTAAATTCATAGATAATATCCGCCAGCTCATCTTGGCTTTCCATCACCGCATACATGCGAAGAAATTCCAATGTATTATACATAAAATGCGGATTAATCTGAGCTTGCAAGGCTCGCATATTGGCATCTTTTTGGCTAAGTTCCAACTGATAAATATCGTGGATATTTTTTTCCAGTCGATCTAACATATCATTGGTTGTTTCTGAGATAAGGAGTAACTCCTGATCTTTCTCAGAAGTATCGATGCGAAGTCCCTCTTCTCCTTGAGCAATAACCTGAATAGACTCGACCAAATCCACCACCTGCTTTTGATATTTTGAAAAGGTCTGTCTCAGAGTGATATACAAAATGATGATAAAGAGAATACTTAGTCCAATAATGACAGCAGAACTAGTCAACGTTCCCTTAAGAACAAAATCCTTAGGGACGGCTACACGAACTTGATAGCCATGAGAGGTGACTCCTACAAGCCAGTTCTCCCGCTCTGCTGACACCTTCTCCCCAAGCTGAAACATCTCCGTATCAAAAGGCGAAGTCACCGTCACAGCCATTGGGGTGTTGCCTCGGGTATTGTCAATAGCTCCACGCAAGACATCTGGGGATAAAGAGATGTAGATCACTCCTAAATCCTGATCAGAAACGGGATCGGATACAGGAATGGCAAAACTATTGGGAGCTGGTTTGAAATTTTCTGCTGGAATTTTTTCTCCACTTCGTTTCCCTCTAGTTGAAACAAAAACTTCTTTGTAATCTTGGAGGACAATTGCCACCCCTGTCACAAAATCATTGCGAACATAGAGATCGTCGATATTTTCATACAAGGATACCGAGATATAAGGAGAAGCCTTGCGCTCTAATTGCCAATAAAAATAGTCTGGCGTACTGAGACTAAAGTACTTGTAAATCCCTTCGATACGAGCCTGATTTTCAACCAAAGTCTGGGCAAGCCGAGTCGACTCTCTATGGTAATATTCAATCTCACTTACTGTCCGAGTCGTCACGCGTTGAGCTACTCGCTGAGCTTCTTTCTCGCGCGAATCCCAGTCAGCATAGGAAATCATCACCGCAAAACTAGCAATGATGATGATCATAACGAGGCTATAAATTCGTAAAAGAGAGTGAAGCCAAAATTGCTTCATTCTATTTTGTCGCCAATTTTTCATGGATACTTTCATAAATAGGTTCCAACATATCACTGATAAAGAAATGCCACACACCAATTCCTACAAAAAAGAGGAGAGCAGGCATATAGTAACCAACTCCTACAAGCAAGCCTGTGCCAATCAGAACCTTGGCGATTGCTGGCAAGCTCATGAAAATCCCAATAAGGGACAATTTCACGGTATTTCGGTAGGATAAATCAAAATATACCTGAAGTTTCAAGGAAACAGTATAGGCTAGAAAGACAAGGGCCACTACAAGAACATTAAGAAAGGTTGCCAAGAGATGAAAAATAGTCTGATGGGGCAATTGAACCAAAAGATACAGACCATAAACTAATACTAGATCTACAAATACAAAACTATAGAAAGCGAGGTTGCTCTTGACAAAGTTACTCTTATAGAGTTCCCAAGCTTCTTTCAAACTATAAGCTCGATAAGTATAACCGTGCTCAGCATATAAACTCATAAGGGTTGCACTAGCTGGTGCCAAACCAAAGACCACACCTCCTGCTAGTGTGAATAACCAGAAAAAAGCCGTCACAATCATTCCTAAAAAGAAACGATTAAAGACGAATTCTAGAAATTTTCCCATGATATCCTCCTTCAAACAACTGTGTAACTATTATATCATATTTCAAACGTTTTCAAAAATATAGAGTGTCCATTTACAATCCTCTAAAAGCATGATACAATTGATTTTGTTAGTCTATATTAAGGAGAAACTCATGAAGAAAAATATCTTAACCACCCTCTTAGCTGTCGTCCTCTATTTCCTCTGTCTAGGGATTGGAGTAGTACTTGGACACCTGGTTGACTCAACGGGCAATATGTTCTATGCTCCGGCTTTTTCAGCCCTTGTTGGGGGGAGCGTCTACATGTTTCTTCTGGTAAAAGTTCCTCGCTTTGGTGCCATTTCCACTCTAGGGCTCTTTATGGCTCTCTTCTTCCTAGCTAGTAAACACGGCGCTGGAGCCTTTCTACCAGCTATCGCCTGCGGTCTTGCAGCAGATGCCACCGCTCGCCTCGGTCACTATCAGGATAAGATTAAAAATCTTTTCTCCTTCCTAGTCTTTGCTTTTAGCACAAGTGGTCCTATCCTCCTCATGTGGATCAATCCAGCATCCTACGAGGCAGCTCTCCTCGCTCGTGGAAAATCTCAGGAATACATTGACCGTATCATGGTCGCTCCAGAGCTAGACAAAATTTTTCTCTTTGTCGCAAGCATTCTCCTTTGTGCCTTGATTGGTGCTTTGCTTGGGCAAGTCATTAGTAAAAAGTTTACACACAAAATCTAATCACTAAAAAAGAGCCCTTCGGCTCTTTTTATTTATGACTTAATTTCTTGGTCAAGAAATCTCCCAAGAACTGGATTGTAAAAATAATCAAGATGATAATGATGGTCGCTAAGATGGTCACATCGTGATTGTAACGGTTGAACCCATAGGCAATAGCCACATTACCGATACCACCAGCACCAACTGCTCCCGCCATAGCTGTTTCACCAACAAGGGAAATCAAGGTCACAGTCGTCACACGAATCAAATCTGGAAGACCTTCGGATAGGTATACCCCAACGATATCCCAGAAAGTCGCTCCACTAGCTTGAGCCGCTTCAATCACACCACCATCCAACTCAGCCAAGACGACCTGCACCTGACGGGCAAAGAAGGCAAATACCGCAAAAGAGAGTGGGACAAGGGCTGCATTTGGCCCAATACTAGTCTTAACAATCAAGTGAGAAAGTGGTGACAAGATGGCCAAAAGGATGATGAAGGGAACCGCACGAAAAATTGAGGTAATCTTGTCTAAAATCCAGAAAACGACCTTGTTCTCCAAGACACCGCCTGGCGCTGTCAAGACAAGGAAAAGACCTGCAACGAGCCCCAGGAACCCTCCGATAATGAAGGAAAGAACTGTCATATAAAGAGTAAGGTAGATGGCTGTTCCCCAGCCTGCCTGACCAGACCAGCCCATCTTATAGACATTTGGTAAGTAAGTTTGAATCAAGTCTGTCATTTTACTGTCCTCCCTTCAGTACTTTTAACTGCACACCCGCCTGACGGATGGCTTCTTGAGCACCTGCTAGCGCTGATTTTTCACCGGACAAGACCACAACCAATTCTCCGACTGGAGTGCCATCGAGGATTTCAATATTCCCATAGAGAATATTAGCTGTTACTTGGTAATGTTTATACAATTCATTCAAAAGTGGTTCGTCTGTCGAAGCCCCTGCATACTTGAGTTGCACTAAAATACTGTTCTCAGATAAATGTTCTACGATTTCTTGCTTCTCAATCTTAACCATAGCTTCGTCAATTCCTGTGGCTGTTGAGATGAAGTCTTGGGTCAAAGGTTGTTTAGGATCTGAGAAGATTTCAAGGACACTGCCTTCTTCAATCAAACGGCCATCCTGCATGACTGCCACACGATTAGCAATGTCTTTGACAATTTGCATTTCGTGTGTAATCAGGACAACGGTCAAGCCTAATTTTTGGTTCAAATCTTGCAACAAGGCCAAAATCTGCTTGGTTGTCTTAGGGTCGAGGGCAGACGTTGACTCGTCTGAAATCAAAATTTTCGGATCGTTGGCCAAGGCACGCGCAATGGCCACACGCTGTTTTTGCCCTCCAGATAGTTGTGAAGGGTAGTTTTCAGCACGATCTGCCAAACCAACCAAGTCTAACAACTTAGCAACTTTTGCTTTCTTTTCTTCCTTGCTGAGTCCAGAGTGTTTGAGGGCAAAGGCCACATTTTCCTCTGCTGTCTTTTGACTCATCAGATTGAAATGCTGGAAAATCATTCCGATATCTTGACGTTTGCGACGCAACTGCTCTGCCGTCAAGGTCACCTTACCATCAAAAATCACATCGTCGTCAATGGTAATTTTGCCTGCAGATGGTTTTTGCAGGAGGTTAATCACCCGGACTAGAGTGGATTTTCCTGCTCCAGAATATCCTACGATTCCGTAGATATCCCCTTCTTGGATGTGAATGGTCACATCCTTGACTGCTGTGATGGTTCTCTTCTTTTGGTGAAAAGTCACATCGATCTGATCTAACTTGATAATATCTCTACTCATAGCTTCTAATCAGCTCCTCTACTAATTCAATATGGGTGTAGTAATCGGCGATCCGCACGTTTTCATCTCCACCGTGGTCTCGGCTATTGGCATTGCCTAAACCGAAGGCTACCATAGGTACCTCTAAGGCGTCAAAGACCGTATGCATAGGTCCTGTCCCCGCTGTAGTCGGCAAGACTGAAACGCCCTGTGGATAGAATTTCTTGGCCAACTCGATGACATTGAGAATGGCTGGCGCACTCATATCGCTTCGATAGCTCATCTCTCCCAAGGTATAATATAATTCTACCTTATCAAAACCATTTTTGTCTAGCTGTTTCCGAATTTTTTCCAGAACATCTTGCGGTTCTAAACCAGGAACCAGACGAACCTCTAGCTTGGCGCTGGCTTCTGCTGGCAAAATAGTCTTAACACCCTGACCTTGATAACCAGACTGGATTCCCTCTATATTGAGTGCAGGCTCAAAAAAGAATCGTTTGAGAAAGGCAGTGCGCTCCTCTTGTAAGAGAGGCAATTCCAAGCCGTAAATGCTACTGATTTCTCCCGGGTTGCCTTGTGCGTAGGTATCCACCAAGGCTAGTTCTCGTTCATTCGGCTCTTGGACATCCTCGTACAAGCCTTCTACTAAGATACGTCCATCTGCTGCACGTAGGCTACTTAGAGCCTGAATAAGATACCATGGAGCTGACTCCACGACACCACCATAACTCGAGTGGATATCCACATCCGCACTTTTCACCTTGGCATCAAAGGTCACGATTCCCTTGTTTCCACCAGAAATTTCTAACTGCTCCAAGGCATTTTTGGTTCCTTGCTCCCAAACTAGCAAATCTGCTCCTCGGAGTTTGTCTGCGTGTTTCTCTAAATACTTATCTAAATCCATAGAAGCAGACTCCTCTGCCCCTTCCATGATAAAGCTGATATTGACTGGCAAGTCATTGTGGTCCTGCATATACTTTCTCAGAGCACTCAAACGAGCCGTGATATGACCCTTATCGTCGTCCACTCCACGCCCATACATAAAGCCATTTCGCACAGAAAGTGTAAAGGGATCCTCTGTCCAAATCTGATCTCCGTCCGCTGGTACGGTGTCATAGTGATTATAGAAAATCAAGGTCTTAGCATCTGGACGCGAACTCTTGAAATGCGCCATGACAAAAGGCGCCGTGTAGCTCTCATCAATCTCAACTTCAGCTCCCACACGCTTGAAAATCTCACCCAAATAGTTGGCGACTTCCTTGAACCCGACCTGCTGGGCAAAGACTGATTTCTTGGAAATCAAGGTACGCAAAACTTCAAAATAATGCTGGGCGACATGATCCTTTTCAAATTTTTCAATCTGTTCTTGTTCGCTAGGAAAAACCATTTTTCTCTCCCTTTCTAAGGACTTGTGTCTATGGACGGACGACTAGATTATCTTCTTCAAAACCAACAGTCTAGACAAAAGCAAGAGGTGGAAACTCTCCCACCTCCCTGTGTCTTATTACCAAACTGGTTGGTCCAAACCGTCTGATGTTTCTTCGATAACTTTTTTCACTTCATCAGTGTGGTAAGCCGCGATAATTTTCTTGATGGCATCAGCTTTAGGTGATGATTCCCAATCTTTTTTCGCAACGATGATGTTGTACCATTGTTTTGAGTTTTCATCAGCTTGCTCTTTGAAGAGTGCTTTCTTGTAGTCCAATTTTGCTTCTGTAACGAAGGTATTGTTTACAACGGCAGCGTCAACTGATGACAATGAACGAGCTGTTTGGCTAGCGTCCAATTCTGTAATCTTCAAGTTCTTTGGATTTTCTTTGATGTTCGCAACTGTTGCTAGAGCCGTTCCAGAAACATCCAATTTGATCAAACCAGCTGATTGAAGCAAGTAAAGCGCACGGCTTTCGTTTGTTGCATCGTTTGGTACAGCAATTTCACCGTTATCTGGGATTTCTTCCACTTTGGTGTACTTGTTTTCTTCTCCATTTTTACCTGAGTAAAGGCGGATTGGTGAGATGTACGTATCTGCAATCGCTACAAGGTCTTTCCCGTTTTCTTTGTTCCAGTTGTTCAAGAAGTTGTAGTGTTGGAAAGCGTTCAAGTCTACTTCACCGTCAGCAGTTGCCTTGTTTGGTTGAGAGTAGTCAGTGAACTCTGTGAATTCCAATTTAATTCCATCTTTTTTAACCAATTCTTGGATTTTATCCCAACGTGCTTCTTCAGAACCGCTACGGTTAACTGTTGCAATTTTGACAACTGTTTCGTTGTCTGCTTTCTTTTCTGCATTTCCGCAAGCTGCAAGAGCCAAACCTGCGACTGTAGCAAGAGCTGCTACGCCGAGCCATTTTTTAATGTTCATGATTCTTTCTCCTTTAAAAATAATACCGTAATAGTATCTCATACTTTATTTGATTTAACAAATTGTTAATAGATAGGCAGACATATAGTTTAAAACTATATACCTCCAGAATGGAAAACCATCCATCTACCAGAGAATGGATGATTTACAAATTTATTTGATATCAGCTTCTGCTGGGAGATAAGTGTCTCCGAAGAACTGTTTAGACAATTTTTCAAGAGTTCCGTCTTTGTAGAGTTCTTGGATACGTTTGTCTACAAATGATTTCAACTCATCTTGACCTTTAGCAAGGAGTGGGTAAACGTAAGGTTGTTGGTCGCTTGGAAGTTCGATGACTTTCAAGTTGTCCAAACCTTGGTTTTTGATAACTGTCTCAACACCGATTTTATCAAAAATTTTGTAGTCAAACTGGCCATCACTCAAACGAGACATGATTTGTTGGAAATCTGCCTTAGTGTAGTTAAGAACCGTTGGATTGTCTGCGTGTTGTTTGTTATATTCTTCCAATTGTTTTGCTGAGGTTGTTCCTTGAACAACTTCAGTAGATTTTCCACCGATATCATCGAGAGATTTGATGCTATCGTCGTCTTTCTTCACAACGAGAACGTTAGGGTTTTTAGCAGTTGGTGCTGCGTAAAGGTATTTTTCTGCACGTTCTTTGGTATAGCTGAGGTTGTTAACAGCCATTTGATAACGATCACTATCAAGTCCTGGGAAAATCCCTGACCATTCTGTCTTTTCAAACTTGACTTCATACTTGTCAGAGTCTTTAAAGATGGCACGAACCACTTCAATCTCGTAACCAGTCAATTCACCATTTTCTTCATAGATAAATGGTTTTGGTGAACCGTTAGTTGCTACGACGATTTCTTTTTTACCAGATGTTGCTTCACCTGATGCTGCATCTTTCTTCTCACCACCTGAGCACGCTGCTAGTACACCTGCAGCAACAAGCCCTAGGGCAGCAAGAGATGAATATTTAACGATTTTTTTCATGTCATTTCCTCCAAAATAGAATACTGTATTATCTTAACAGAAAAAAGGAATTTACGCCATTATATGATATCTATCTCTGTGATAAGTTTTCTTTATGACTGATTTAAAAGACCAAACGCAAGACTGCAATCAAGACCACTCCAAAGAGAACCGTGCCAACTAGATTGCGGTAGCGAAAGGCTACAAAAGCCGTTGGAAAAACTGCCAAGAAGTCCAGCCACTTGATCTGAGGTAGGCTCCCAATCTTACCTGACACTACACTTGAAAGGATCAAGGCAAAGATGATGGAAACAGGCAAAAATTTCAAAAAACGCTCAACGATAGCTGGCAAACCCTTGTACTTAACCAAGATGAAGGGAATCATACGAGGTATCCAAGTCACTAGGCCTGAAAAGATAACGGCTAACAAAAGATATTTACTGACCATCTAAGACCACCCCCATTGTACATCCAAGTAGCGTCGCAAATAGAACAGCTAGAGGCTGAGACACCACTGTCAAGAGCAAAAAGAAAGACACCGTAACAACTGCTAGGATTTTCAGCAGATTGCGGACAGGAATCCGTCTTTGCATAATCTGGAACTGCGAAGCAAAAATCCCGATAAACATTCCCACAAGGGCAAAATCAAGGCCAAAGATTTCTGGATTTGGCAGTAAACCACCTAGAGCTGTCCCAACAACTGTCCCAACAAACCAAGCTACATAACTGTTGAGATTATTCCCATGCATCCACATAGGATTGACCTTGTCTGTATGGGCTAATTCTCCCATCAAAACCCCGTAAGTCTCATCTGTCAAGAGACTAGACATACCGATATTTTGCCAGAGACTGGTATGACGGAAATAGGTCGACGCATGCAAGCTCAGCAAAAAGAGTCGTAAATTGATTAAAAAGACTGTCATGGCAATGGCTGCTACAGGTGCTTGGACCGCAATCAATGCCAACATGGCAAACTGGGCGCTCCCAGCATAAACAAAGAGGCTCATCAGGCCCATCTCAACAGGTGTCACATAGGGCGCACCGATAATCCCACAAGCTAGACCGATACTAACATAGCCAAGGGCAGTCGGCATGGCAGCCTGAACACCTTCCCAAAATCCTTTTTCTTTCATTTTTTTCCTCTTATTTTCTTCGTTTGAGGCTGTTCAAGGTCACAGCCACAGCAAGAAATATTATAACACATTCATAAAAGAGAAAAAAGTTTAGAGTTTGGAACTTGGAACTAGTAAAAAGTACTGAATAGGATGTATTATGGATACATGAGAAATTGATCCACTCGAATCATATACTTGTTGGCTACAGTTTTTTCAGCATATTCATCTTCTGTCGGATAGACATCGACCCAGAGTTCCCACTGCTGTCCTTTCAATTTGACCTTGTAACGATAACCGTCATCGTATAGTCCTACCGGATCAGTGATCATGGACTGGTAATCTGGAAGTGCTTCAAGTTCAGTTTTTACATTCTGGGATAAGGTATCGAGCAATGCTTTCTGCTCAGCTTTGGAGGAAACGGGGAAATAAGTCGCTACTGTCTCCAAGCGATGCGATTTTGAAAATGTGAATCTTACTCGACCTTTATGGTCCTTCAAAGAAATATTTTCGTAATCATAGAAAAGGCGACCTGTTTTATAGAAATACAGATCTTCTGCACGCCAAGTATCGCGATAGGCCATTTCCTCTTCTTCCACCACTTGGCTAGCCTCTCCAAATACTTTTTCAAAAGATTTAACAGGCATACCGAAAGAAAGGGATTCAAACAAGACCAGTTGCGTCTTTTTGATATGATGGCAAGCTGATAAAAGCATGAGTAAAGCTCCAAGAGCAAGCAAACTACTAATTATTTTTGTAATTCTCATATATCTACAATACAAAAAAAGTCTCAGACTGACAAACTTTGGATTTTCCGATTACATTTTGAGACTTATTCTCTAAATTTGGAGGAAACAAAGGACTACTCAAAAATTAGTAACAGACAGTCAAAATAAAAAAGACTGAAAAAACAGTCTTATTTATAATACTTAGCTAGTCAGTTCTTTTGTTTTTATGATTGGCAGAAACTCTAAAACAACAAGGGCAGAATTTGACCAATGGCATTATTGACTATATGCAGTCCAATAGGCCAATAAATGGACTTGGTTACTCTAAACAAGACTGCAAGTATGAGGCCACCACCCATATATACGAAAAAGTCTGTCAAGACCCAACCGTGATTACTAATGTGCAAGATTCCAAACAAAGCAGCAGAACCAAGCACATCCAGACCCCACTTCTTTCCTTTTTCCAGAGCAGTCATCACCAACCCACGATAAATCATCTCTTCAAAAATGGGACCTGCAATCACAGGATAGAAAAAATACATCAAAAATGCCGTTGCACCTGTAAAAGTAGGAACATCCAGTTGATAAGCAATTTCATTTTTGGTAGGTGGGAAAATAACAAATGTGACAAAATTCCAAATAACAAAAGCAAGAAGAGCTAAAAAGGAATAAAAAAGATAAGACCCTTTAAATTTTCTACTGTTGATTTTCTGCCATTTACCTGACCAAACCATAACAATAATAGCAAGCAGAACCACAAGAAAATTCAACATCATATCCGACAAATAATAGGCAAAGTCAGATAGACCAGCAGCAAGGTCGCTGTGTAAGAGCAGACGAATCAAGAACTGGTCAGTAATGACAAGTAGAATAGCTACAAACAAGTAGTAGCGTGAGATTATCTTTTTCATTTTATTTTCTCCTATACTATGAAATAAAGACAGTATAACACGAAAAATGCCCTATTTTAGAAAATCGCATATTTGACATTTTTTCTTATAGAAATTTCATTTTTGCGATTGTTTGTTAATCGATAAGGTCTTTATATTGCTGTAAGCGTAGTTCAAAAAGGGCTGTTAATTGTGGATTTTCTAATACTTGTAGAGATTGGATAAAGTCTTCAATCTCTTTTTGATTACTTCCCTTGGTTTGAAGGAAAATGCTCATCTTCTTTAAAAACTGCCACAATAATTTCTCAAAAACATCGTATGGACGGAGCATGCTCTCCAACTCGGCTTCAAAGATTGGGATATAAGAAAAAAGTTTGCGCTCCATGAGCTCTGAGATGATATTTAACAGTCCTTGTTTCATATACAATCGATTGTGTACTAACTCTTTAAATTCCTTGGATTTTTCAAGTAAAGAGGTGGATAAAAAGATTAGGTCCTGATTACTCAAGAAGGGCATGGTATTACAAAAAATATAAAGTTCAAACCAGGTCCAAGACTCGATAGCATAAAGGTAGGTGGTCAAAAACTCACGATCCTCCTCTTCGAGCAGATAGCTTTTATCCAAGGAATGGATAGCATTTTTAATCACGACGGCATTCAAACGACGATAGGTATCTGCCATCTGTTCTTGTTCGATTTCCTCCAACAGTTGCTCTAAACCCGCTATATCTTGATGGGCAAAGCGATCCACAACCTTTCGACCAAATCGCATATGTGGGGATTCTTGATAGTTGTTGAGCTTGTGCCCAAACTCATCGAAGGTCACATTTATCCCTTGGATAGCTAGAATCAGCTTGTCCGCAGATAGCATAGACTGTCCTAGTTCAAACTTGGATAGCTGGGATGCTGTCAGTCCGGCGCAAGCCACATCTGACTGCTTGAGCTTTCTCGCCAGGCGCAATTCCTTGTAAAATTCTCCCAATTCCATTTTTTCAATCATGGCCAAACTCCCTTTACTATTCTATTTGTAAAAACTTTTCTTTTTTTAACATATTATAAAATATTTTAGCAAAAAAGCCAGCCTCAAGCTGACTCTTTATTCCATGGTATCAAAGGCGAGACTTGGTTTGGCATTGAGGTCCAAGTCTGCAAAGTTTTCTTTGTTCCACTCGCTGACACTGGCATAGGCAATCATACCTGCATTGTCTCCACAGAGACGCAGGGGGGGAATGATGACCTTGACATCTTTGATTTCGTCTGCCAAGCGTTCTCTGAGACCTTTATTGGCTGCCACGCCACCTGCCACTACCAGAGTTTTAACAGGATATTTCTCCAAAGCCTTCTTGGTTTTTGCCATGAGAATATCCATGACAGCTGCTTGGAAGGAAGCACACAAATCCTTTGTAGACAAGCTTTCTCCCTTTTGCTCAGCATTGTGGTGAAGATTGATAAAGGCAGATTTCAAACCTGAGAATGAAAACTCCAGATTGTCTTCCTTGATCATGGCACGGGGAAAGTCATAAACATCCTGACCTTGATGGGCCAACTCGTCAATCTCGCGACCTGCTGGATAAGTCAAGCCCATGACACGTCCGACCTTGTCATAAGCCTCCCCAACTGCATCATCTCGTGTCTCCCCAACAATCTTGTAATCGCCAGCCTCTGACACATAGACCAACTCGGTGTGTCCTCCGCTGACCAAGAGTGCCAACAAAGGAAACTCCAAAGGCTCCACACTCTGAGCTGCCATTAGGTGGCCAGCCATGTGGTTGACGGGGATAAGCGGCAGGCCATGTGCCCAAGCAAAGGCCTTGGCAGCTGACAAACCAACAAGCAAGGCTCCGACCAAGCCTGGTCCGTAGGTAACCGCCACAGCTGTCACATCGTTTTCAGTAATTCCTGCTTCTGCTAGAGCCTCCTCGATACAGGCTGTAATGACCTCGACATGGTGACGACTAGCTACTTCTGGCACTACGCCCCCAAAACGTTTGTGGCTCTCAATTTGACTAGCAATGACATTGGACAAGAGCTGGTCGTCGTTTTTTAAGACAGCGACACTGGTCTCATCACAAGATGTCTCAAATGCTAAAATATATCTATCCTTCATCTATTTCTCTCTTCATGATAATGGCGTCCTCGACTGGGTCATGGTAGTAGGCCTTTCTCTCAGCGATGACCGCCATCTTTTCTTTCTTGTAAAATGCTTGCGCTCGTTGGTTTGACTTTCTCACTTCGAGGAAAATCTCCTTATCCGTCGGCAACATTGCAAACAAGGCTGACGCAATTTCCTGCCCTTGATAGGCTCCTTTGACAGCGATTTGTAGGACTTCTACTTCAAAGAGATTCTCCTGAACGGCTAGAAATCCAATCACTTCTGCTCCATCATAAGCTAGAGCATACCAAGTCTGGTCTTGGGACAGGTCTGCTTGGATTTGTTCCAGCGTCCAAGGACTGACTGGGTATACATCTAGCATGACAGCGTAGATAGCTTGTGCTAAGTCAGCTTGCTGTTGGATTCGTTTGATCTCTATCATAGGCGTTTAATGTAGGACTCGCCAGACTCAGTGTGATTCTTGAGCCAGTTTTCCTCGGCTTCGACACGCTTGAGGTAATTTGGCACAAAGTCGTGCAAGGAGTCTGCTTCTTTGTCCCAGACCCAAAGAGCTAGATTAGCTGCATTTGGCAAGGTTTCTTGGTAGCTGGCTTGTGGTAGTTGTTCTTGGATCTGTTCCACAAAGGCTCCAACTTCTCCGACAAAGGTCACCTGCTCAGCATCCTTGACCTGCTCTAGCACTTCCGCAAAAGACAGATGCGCTTCTGGCAAGACTGGCTTGGCATTTTCATAAAAGCCTGCATAGACATTGTTGCGACGCGCATCCATGATAGGAACCACCAAGCCTTCTTTTTGGCGTGGCACCAGAGCCAATAGACTAGACATCCCAACTAACTCAATGTTCAGGGTATGAGCCAAGGTCTTGGCAGTTGCTACCGCAATTCGCAAACCTGTATAGCTACCAGGTCCCTCTGCCACCACGATGCGATCCAAATCCTTGGGTGTCAAATCTAGACTGGCCATCAAAAAATCGATAGCAGGCATCAGAGTGATACTGTGATTTTTCTTGATATTAATAGTCGTCTCGGCAAGAAGCTGCTTGTCCTCTAAAATGGCTAGAGAAAGAGCCTTGCTAGACGTATCAAAAGCTAATACTTTCATAACACATTCCTATCTTTTTGTCTGCTTACTATTATACTACAAAAGCTGACGCATGGGAATTTTCTTTCTCCCCAAACAAAAAGTCCTGCTACTTAGACAAAGAGGATGGCAAAAAAATCAAAAAAGTTCTAGCTTTTTTCTATTTTTCCGAATATATAAGTGAACAAGAAAATTGAAAGGATCGCCATAAGAAGTTTAGATAAGTCATGCTAGACAAAAGACACATTTTTAGAAGGGTAAATTTTATTCTCTTCATTTCTTACAGTTTGCTCATCATTTTCAATGATTTAAACATAATCGTTACACCCTTACCAGTTGATTCATCTGTTTGTATTGTTTTCTTTTTATGCTTCAACTCGATTTTTTCTGAGAAAAGAGGGGCGTAAAGATGGCGAATCCATTGACTCTTTTAACCGTCAATGTTAAAATATAATTGAACATTGGCAGGAAAATCAGGTTGAGTCTTTGACTCTTCGGGTTGCAGTGCTATCCCTGAAACTTTGGTTTCTAAAGAACTGAAATTGCGATTAAATAGTTCGCCCCCAGTGTTAGATGGCTCTTGACTTCGGTCAGGAGCTTTTTGATGCTTTCAAAATTGATTCCCTCAGTAAGTTATAGTAAAATATAGATATTGAGAGGATAACGTAGGGCGACTGGTAACAGAGCGTTCAAAGGTACCAACTTCTGGTACGGGTGTGGGACTGCCTTCAGCTTTGAGCTGTAAAGACCCCGGACTACCATTGGTCCTCTCTTTTTGCTTACTCTTAGATTAAGGGCTTTTCTTTGCCTCTTTAGTAAACACTCCACTCCATGCTATTTCTACATCATTATACTTATAGATTGACTTCTTAGCCTCATAGATGATAAAATAGGGTAAAGGTTGAGATTTGGTCTGACTTGGTGACAAGTCTTTCAAAGGTTGTGATTCAATCACTTCAGGTAATGGTGCTGCCCCTTGAGCTTGCTCAGAAAGATCCCTTAATTTTGTCTCAGCCTTTTTGTTTGCTCTTGAGATTTCTCAAGAGTTTTTCTTTTTTCAAAGATATCATTCTGCCCCAACCATCTACACCAACGATTAATGAAACTAAAACTGTATTCTTCCTTAAATCTATTATCTCTTTAGATTCCCCCTTTAATTATAACACCTAAACGCTCTCCGACCAAATCCTACCTGTCTTTTTGCTCCTCCTTTCCCTCCCGACTTTCTCCATTTCCGTCTTTTACTAATTTTTCATTTTGTGGTATAATTGAAATAATTGTAACGAATCAAGGTCAATCTAGACACAAAATGGAATGAAATCAAGCAAATCTCTGCTAAAAGTTTGGAATAAGCTGACCTGTAAATAGAAAGGAACTATATGATTTACAAAGTTTTTTATCAAGAAACAAAAGAACGTAGCCCACGTCGTGAAACAACACGCTCACTTTACCTAGACATCGATGCCAACTCAGAACTTGAGGGCCGTATCGCTGCTCGCCAACTTGTCGAAGAAAACCGCCCAGAGTACAACATCGAGTATATCGAACTCTTGTCTGACAAATTGCTAGATTACGAAAAAGAAACTGGCGCTTTCGAGATTACGGAGTTCTAATATGGCCTACACTCTTAAACCTGAAGAAGTCGGCGTTTTTGCCATCGGTGGTCTGGGAGAAATCGGGAAAAACACTTACGGAATTGAATACCAAGACGAAATTATCATCGTCGATGCTGGGATTAAATTCCCAGAAGATGACTTGCTGGGTATCGACTACGTTATCCCTGACTACTCTTACATCGTGGACAATATCGACCGCGTCAAGGCTGTTTTGATTACACACGGACATGAGGACCACATCGGTGGGATTCCCTTCCTGCTCAAGCAAGCAAATGTCCCTATCTACGCTGGACCACTTGCCCTAGCTTTGATCCGTGGAAAACTCGAAGAACACGGCCTCTTGCGCAACGCCAAACTTTACGAAATCAACCACAACACTGAGTTGACCTTTAAAAATCTCAAGGCAACTTTCTTTAGAACTACTCACTCCATTCCAGAGCCTTTAGGGATTGTCATTCATACTCCTCAAGGAAAAATCGTCTGTACGGGTGACTTTAAGTTTGACTTTACTCCAGTTGGAGAACCTGCAGACTTGCACCGTATGGCTGCCCTTGGTGAAGAAGGAGTGCTCTGTCTCCTCTCTGACTCGACAAATGCGGAAGTACCAACCTTTACCAACTCTGAAAAAGTCGTTGGTCAGTCTATCATGAAGATCATCCAAGGCATTGAAGGACGTATCATCTTTGCATCCTTTGCCTCAAACATCTTCCGTCTCCAACAAGCAACAGAAGCCGCTGTTAAGACTGGACGCAAGATTGCTGTCTTTGGTCGTTCTATGGAAAAGGCCATTGTCAACGGGATCGAGCTTGGCTACATCAAAGCTCCTAAGGGAACCTTTATCGAGCCAAATGAAATCAAAGATTATCCTGCAGGCGAGGTTCTGATCCTCTGTACAGGTAGTCAGGGGGAGCCGATGGCAGCCCTCTCTCGTATCGCTAACGGAACTCACCGCCAGGTGCAACTCCAACCCGGCGATACCGTTATCTTCTCTTCAAGTCCAATCCCTGGAAATACGACTAGCGTCAACAAGCTGATCAATATTATTTCAGAAGCTGGTGTCGAAGTCATTCACGGTAAAATCAACAATATCCACACCTCTGGACACGGTGGTCAGCAAGAGCAAAAACTCATGCTCCGCTTGATTAAGCCAAAATACTTCATGCCTGTCCATGGTGAATACCGTATGCAGAAAGTCCATGCTGGACTAGCGGTGGATACTGGTGTCGAGAAGGACAATATCTTTATCATGAGCAATGGTGATGTGCTTGCCCTTACTGCTAACTCTGCTCGTATCGCAGGCCACTTCAATGCCCAAGATATCTATGTCGATGGAAATCGTATCGGTGAAATCGGTGCTGCTGTCCTCAAAGATCGTCGTGATCTATCTGAAGACGGTGTCGTTCTGGCAGTCGCAACTGTTGACTTCAAATCGCAGATGATTCTGTCTGGTCCAGATATCCTCAGCCGAGGTTTTGTCTACATGCGAGAGTCTGGCGACTTGATTCGCCAAAGCCAACGTATCCTCTTCAATGCTATTCGTATCGCACTGAAGAACAAAGATGCTAGCGTGCAGTCTGTCAATGGTGCTATCGTCAACGCCATTCGCCCCTTCCTCTATGAAAATACGGAACGTGAACCGATCATTATCCCTATGATCCTCACACCAGATGAAGAATAATACTCTTCGAAAATCTCTTCAAACCACGTCAGCTTCGCCTTGCCGTATATATGTTACTGACTTCGTCAGTTCTATCTACAACCTCAAAGCAGTGCTTTGAGCAACCTACGACTAGCTTCCTAGTTTGCTCTTTGATTTTCATTGAGTACAAGTCAACAAAACAGCCCCGTTTTCGGAGCTGTTTTTTCTATGCTTTCTTTTCTTGATTTTTAGAAATACTACGATTTTTACCTTCCAAATAGACCATCAAAATAGAAATATCTGCCGGGTTTACTCCCGAAATACGGCTGGCTTGGCCGATGGTTTCTGGATTGATGAGTTTGAACTTCTGACGGGCTTCGGTTGCGATAGAATCAATGTCATCCCAATCAATATTGGCTGGAATGCGTTTTTCTTCCATGCGTTTCATCTTGGCAACCTGATCCATGGCTTTTGAAATATAGCCCTCGTACTTGATCTCTGTTTCAATCAATTCGATAATCTTGTCGTCCAAGTCCTCTGCTGCAGGTCCGATGAAAGCCACCACATCCTGGTAAGAAACTTCTGGGCGACGAAGGAATTCCTTGGCTGTCACTGCATCTGTCAAGGGCTTGAAGCCCATCTCCTCAACCTTAGCATTTGTTTCCTTGACTGGCTTGAGTTTGATGCTGTCTAAACGCTTCATTTCATTTTCAAATTGATTTTTCTTGATTTCAAAGCGAGCCCAACGTTCATCGTCAACAAGCCCAATCTCGCGCCCCATCTCGGTCAAACGCATATCGGCATTGTCATGACGGAGGATGAGGCGGTATTCAGCACGACTGGTCAAGAGACGGTAAGGTTCAATGGTCCCCTTGGTCACCAAATCGTCAATCATGACCCCAATATAACCGTCACTGCGCTTCAAAATCAACTCAGGCTTACCTTGGATTTTCAGAGCTGCGTTGATACCAGCAATAATCCCTTGGCCAGCAGCTTCTTCGTAACCTGACGTTCCATTTGTTTGACCAGCTGTGAAAAGTCCTGAGATTTTCTTGGTTTCAAGTGTTGCACGCAACTGGTGTGGCAAGACCATGTCATACTCAATGGCATAACCTGTTCGCATCATCTCTGCATTTTCCAAACCTTTGATAGAATGAACTAGCTCGCGCTGTACATCTTCAGGCAGACTGGTTGAAAGACCTTGAACATAGACTTCCTCTGTATTGCGCCCTTCTGGCTCAAGGAAGAGTTGGTGGCGTTCCTTGTCCGCAAAGCGCACAATCTTGTCCTCAATCGACGGACAGTAACGAGGTCCCACTCCCTTGACCACACCTGTAAACATAGGCGCGCGGTGGAGGTTTTTTTGGATAATCTCATGACTGGTACCATTAGTGTAAGTCAACCAGCATGGCACCTGGTCCTTGACATAATCCTCATCACGTGAAGTATAGGAGAAGTGATTTGGCGCCTCGTCCCCTGGCTGAATCTCTGTCACATCATAGTTGATAGAGGAAGCCTTGACACGTGGAGGAGTTCCTGTCTTGAAACGACCGATTTCGAGTCCCAATTCCTTGAGATTGTCAGCTAGGTTAATAGAAGCCAGACTGTGGTTTGGACCTGACGAGTACTTGAGGTCCCCGATGATGATTTCCCCCCGGAGGGCAGTCCCTGTAGTCACGATAACAGCCTTGGCAGCATATTCCTGATGGGTCGCTGTACGAACACCGACAACCTTGCCATCTTCCACCAAAATCTCATCAATCATGGTTTGACGGAGGGTCAGGTTGTCTTGATTTTCAACCGTCTTGCGCATTTCCTT
This sequence comes from Streptococcus sp. Z556, assembly GCF_053010225.1. NCBI lineage: Bacteria > Bacillati > Bacillota > Bacilli > Lactobacillales > Streptococcaceae > Streptococcus > Streptococcus sp. Z556. The sequence goes on along the minus strand of NZ_JBRKNU010000003.1, from coordinate 72,118 downwards.
AGAGTAAAGCTCCTTGTCAGCCTGCGCACGAAGAGCACGGACAGCAGGGCCTTTCCCTGTGTTGAGCATCTTCATCTGGATGTAAGTCTTGTCAATGGTTTTAGCCATTTCGCCACCGAGGGCATCGACTTCACGCACAACAATCCCTTTGGCAGAACCACCGATAGAAGGGTTACAAGGCATAAAAGCCAGCATTTCAATGTTGATGGTCGCGAGCAAAACCTTGCAGCCCATACGGCTAGCAGCTAGGGAAGCTTCAACCCCCGCATGTCCCGCACCGATTACAATAATATCGTATTCTTCCGTAAAATTATAAGTCATTTTCTCTCCTATTCCTCAAGATGAATGTGTCGCAGCTGGCCGTCCCAATCTGGTAGGGCTGTTTTTAAAAAGGCTGGAACTAGATTGATCCCCTTAAGCTTATCTAAGTCAATCCACTCACAGGGCTGCATTTTCTCATCTTCCTGCATGGTCAATGGAGCATCTTCAAGTAAGTTCACCAGATAATGAAACTCAATGTTGTGATAGGAAACATCGTCTTGTTCAAAACGATTTTCAACCACGAAAGCTAGCTGCCCAGCTTGAGCTTTGACACCCAGTTCTTCCCTCACTTCTCGGACTACCGCGTCTTCCGTGCTTTCATTGACTTGGATGGCACCGCCAATAGTGTAATACTTGCCCTCATCTTTGGTGACTAGGAGCTTGCGGTTTTGAAGAATCAAAGCTGTCGCCCGAACACCAAAAACAGTATTTCCCACTTTTATCCGAAAGTCTTGTTGAGTCATTTGTTTCCTTTCCCTTAAACGACACAAAAACAGTCAAAACTCCAAAGAAGTGCAGGACAAAAAGCCTGCAACATCCATGAGCTTTGACCATCATTTCTATTGCTTTTATTATTGTAGCAAATTGAGAAAATTTGTCAATCTATATGTACTGACAAACTTGTCCATCGCGGTAAGCATTGTCAATCAAACCGCCACCGAGACATTCTTCACCGTCGTAAAAGACAACTGCCTGTCCTGGTGTAATCGCGCGTTGTGGCTCCGCAAAGATGACCTCCGCCTTGTCACCTTTGACATGAACTGTCACCTTAGAGTCAGGCTGACGGTAGCGGAATTTAGCCGTACATTCGAGCGTGAATTCCTCTGGCATGTCACGAGTAAAGTGAACTTGACTGGCCTCTAGGCTAGTTGACATGAGCGAATCATGGTAGAAACCTTGGCCTACATAGAGAATGTTCTGGCTCAGGTCTTTTCCAACAACGAACCAAGGGGCATTGTCACCGCCGTGTTGCCCACCGATACCGAGTCCGCCACGCTGACCGATTGTATAGTACATCAAGCCAGCATGCTCACCCATATCGCGTCCATCTACGGTCATCATGCGACCAGGCTGAGCTGGTAAGTAGTTGCTGAGAAATTCTTTAAAGTTCTTTTCTCCGATAAAGCAAATCCCTGTCGAATCTTTCTTCTTAGCAGTTGCAAGGCCTGCTTCTTCTGCTAGTCTGCGAACTTCAGGCTTTTCCAAATGTCCCAGTGGGAACATGGTCTTTTGTAATTGTTCTTGCGAAAGTTGACTGAGGAAATAGGTCTGGTCCTTGCCATTGTCCACGCCACGAAGCATGTGAACGACGCCATCCTCATCACGTGCTACACGGGCATAGTGCCCAGTCGCTACATAGTCTGCACCCAAGGTCATGGCATAGTCCAAAAAGGCCTTAAACTTGATTTCCTTGTTACACATCACATCTGGATTTGGCGTGCGCCCTGCACGGTATTCCGCTAAGAAGTACTCAAAAACGCGATCCCAATACTCTTTTTCAAAGTTGACAGAGTAGTAAGGAATGCCAAGTTGGTCTGCTACCGCAGCCACATCCTTGTAATCTTCGGTCGCCGTACAGACTCCGTTTTCATCTGTGTCGTCCCAGTTCTTCATGAAGATACCGATCACATCGTAGCCCTGCTCTTTGAGAAGAAGAGCCGTCACCGACGAATCAACACCACCACTCATCCCCACGACAACACGTGTTTTAGAGTTATCACTCATGGTAAGTCTCCCATCTATTCGTTTATTCACGATTGAAGGTCGTGTGTGCTTCACGATTGAAGGTCGCTTGAGCAGTATTCATTATAACACGCTTTAAAGAAGAAGACAAGGGAGGGATAGGAATACATGCAGAAAAGCAAACAAAAAGTCGAGGGATTTCCTCGACTTTTACATATTTTTCTGTTAGTTCGTTCTTAATACCAACCGTTGTTAAGCCAGAAGTTCTTGGCAGCTGTCCATGAACCGTAACGTCCTGCAACGTAGGCATCTGCTACACGTTCTTGGTTTTCAGCTGAGTAGTCACCGTTCAAGTATGAATCTGTCAATTGGTAACGTCCGATGTAACGTCCGTTTGTAGCTGTGTAACTACCGCCTGATTCTTTTTGAGCGATCCATTCTTTTGCTTCTGCTTCAGAACCACTTACAGTAGAAGCTGCTGCAGTGTTGCTTTCTGTTGCTGGAGCTGCTGGCGCTTCATAGGTTGTTGTTTCAGTTGTTTCTTCTGCAGTTTCTTCTGTAGCAGCTGGTACTTCATAAGTTGTTGCAGAAGCTGCAGCGGTTGCAGTTGCTGTCGATGGAGCTGTTCCTTCGATGACCAAAACCTGGTCCACAAAGATCAAGTGGATGTTTTCAATCTTGTTTTTTTCTGCCAATTTTTCAACAGTAGTGTTGTACTTCTCAGCGATTTCTGAAAGAGTGTCACCTGATTTAACTGTGTAAGTTACAGTTTCTTGTGCAGATGCAAGGGCTGGTGCAAAGAAAGCAAGCAAGGCTGCTAGTCCTGCAAAAGTTGTTTTGATTTTTTTAGTTGTTAATGTCATATCTAAAAATTCTCCTTTTTATCTATGATACTATTTTACTCCTCGAATGTTACCATTTCTTGACGGTTTTGTGTAGAAATATTACAAAAATGTTTTATATTTACCGTTTTAAGGAGGTTTTTGTCACAAAAGGCCTTATTTTATACTATCTTTAATCATTTTGAGGTTTTGATAAGGGAAATAAGCGCAGAGGTCCATTCTTTGATATAATAGATATAAGAATCTTTGTAAGGGGAAACAGATGCACTCACTTCGTTTTCAATCTGTCTTTGATATTATCGGACCTGTCATGATTGGCCCATCAAGTAGCCATACAGCTGGTGCCGTTCGTATCGGGAAAATCGTCTCATCCATCTTTGACGATACGCCGACAGAAGTCGAATTCCAATTGTTTAACTCATTTGCCAAGACCTACCGTGGTCATGGAACTGACCTTGCTCTCGTCGCTGGTATTTTAGGTATGGATACGGACGATCCCGACATTCCAAATAGTCTAGAGATTGCCCATAAACGGGGTATCAAGATTGTCTGGACCATTCAGAAAGACAGCAATGCTCCTCACCCTAACACCACTAAAATCACTGTAAAGAATGACCATAAGTCCATCAGTGTGACAGGGATTTCCATTGGTGGAGGAAATATCCAAGTTACGGAACTTAACGGCTTTGCTGTCTCTCTTAACATGAATACCCCGACCATCATCATCGTACATCAGGATATTCCAGGTATGATTGCCCATGTCACAGAAGCCCTCTCTCGTTTTGATATCAATATCGCTCAGATGAATGTGACTCGGGAAAAAGCTGGAGAAAAAGCCATCATGATTATCGAAGTCGATAGTCGAAGTTGCGAAGAGGCGATTGAAGAAATCCGAAAAATCCCTCATCTCCACAATGTCAATTTCTTTAAGTAGGAGGAAACATGTTTTATTCTATCAAAGAATTGGTTGAGCAAGCAGATCTAGACTTCCAAGGAAATGTCGCAGAACTCATGATTGCGACAGAATATCAACTAACCGGTCGGGAACGCCCAGAAGTTCTCCTCCTCATGGAACGCAATCTAGAAGTCATGAAAGCCTCTGTTGAGCTCGGTCTTAGTGAAAACAAATCCCGCAGTGGCCTAACAGGTGGCGATGCGGCCAAGCTAGATCGCCATATCAAAAGTGGCAAAGCCTTGTCTGACTTTACCATCCTATCAGCTGCCCGAAATGCCATCGCAGTCAACGAACACAATGCGAAGATGGGCTTAGTCTGCGCTACTCCAACCGCAGGAAGTGCTGGCTGTCTGCCAGCCGTTCTCACTGCTGCTATCCAAAAACTTGACCTCAGCCACGAAGAACAACTGGATTTCCTCTTTGCCGCGGGTGCCTTTGGATTGGTTATCGCAAACAACGCTTCTATCTCAGGTGCTGAAGGTGGTTGTCAGGCCGAAGTCGGCTCTGCCTCTGCCATGAGTGCCGCAGCCTTGACCTTGGCTGCAGGTGGAACGCCCTATCAGGCTAGCCAAGCCATTGCCTTTGTCATTAAAAATATGCTGGGCCTCATCTGCGACCCCGTCGCTGGTTTGGTCGAAGTTCCCTGTGTTAAGCGCAATGCCATGGGAGCCAGCTTTGCCTTTATCGCAGCTGATATGGCCTTGGCAGGTATCGAGTCTAAGATCCCTGTTGACGAAGTTATTGATGCTATGTACCAAGTCGGATCGAGCCTTCCAACTGCCTTTCGTGAAACGGCTGAAGGTGGACTCGCAGCCACCCCGACTGGTCGTCGCCTACAAAAAGAAATCTTCGGAGAATAAGTTTATCTATTAGGAGAAATCATGCCCTCTATCTCAGCTATCTTTTTTGATCTAGACGGAACCCTGGTTGACAGTTCCATCGGGATCCACAATGCTTTTACCCATACCTTTAAAGAGCTAGGAGTGCCTAGCCCTGATGCCAAAACTATTCGTGGTTTTATGGGTCCGCCTCTTGAAAGTAGTTTTGCGACCTGCCTTCCCAAGGAACAAATCTCAGAAGCTGTTCAAATCTACCGTTCTTACTACAAGAAAAAAGGGATTCACGAAGCGCAACTCTTCCCCCGAATGACGGAATTGCTCCAAGAACTCTCTCAAAACTACCCTCTCTATATCACTACAACAAAGAATACTCCGACTGCCCAGGATATGACTAAAAATCTGGGAATCCATCATTTCTTTGATGGCATTTACGGCTCTAGTCCTGAAACGCCACACAAGGCGGATGTCATCCGTTACGCCTTGCAAACGCATCAACTCCCTGCAGACCAAGTCCTCATCATCGGGGATACCAAGTTTGATATGATTGGAGCCCAAGAAACTGGCATTAAAAAGTTCGCTGTTACTTGGGGATTTGGCGAAGAGGCTGATTTGCTCAGCTATCAACCTGACTGGATCGCCCGTACAATTGATGATATCATTAGTCAGCTCTAACCATACAAAAATACTCCTAACACTAGTGAACTAGGTTGAGGAGTATTTTTTTGTATAGGTTGTTACTATAAACGATTATTTGCTGTGAAACGACTCAGCCGTTTTTAGCTAGACTAAAAATATCTTAATATTTTCGTACCATGTCTTCAAATTGAGAGTCTTTCTTATTATCTTCATTTTTTTCACTATTTTCTATCACTTTTTCTCTAAAGCGTTGACTGGGCATAGCGAGCATAATTAGCAGTGTTAATGCACCCAAAGGGACAAATACAATAAAGATATAGGCCCAATGGATACCCACATCTCGTAAGCGACGTACTATCAGTGCTAGTAGAGGAACAAACTCAACTAGCAACAAAATAATATACATACTGAAAAGCGCTATATTGATGATGGGGTTGTCAAATTCTAATCCAGTAAACAGCGAGTAATAGACGGGAAAGAAAATCACCATATTTAGCAGCCAAACCCACCAAAACTCTGGACGTGTAGAACGACCAGAAAAATTCGCATAGCCTTTGAAAAAACTCCTAATAGCAGTCAGCATACAATAATCTCCTTTTGATTTTAATACTTTTTTTCGCAAAGTTATGTTACCAGCTCAAAATAGAGGTAGTTTTTAGATTGTCTGAAATCACTCTCCTGATAGATCACATAACATCGTCCCTTGAATAGTTGCGCTTATTAAACCTTCGAAATATCCGATGTTCTCTACTCTCTATCTATAAAAACCAGCCTCCTGCTTTAAACAGAAAACTGGTTTATCTTTTTCATTTTAAAAATCAGTCGAAATCCTTACTCAGCATGAGTTGTCTCATTCGCAAAGGAAATGATTGCTTCTTTGAGCTCATCTCCGCTGAGTGAACGGAACTCCTCTATTTTTTGATTGATGGCTTCTAGAGGCATGACGTTTACCTTACCAACGAAAATCTTGTCCATGACTTGGTTATCAACCAATTCGGTCGAAACCAATAGTTCTTCATAGAGTTTTTCCCCTGGGCGAATCCCAACTTCAACGATTGGAATTTCACTTTCTGTATGTCCGCTTAGAAGGACCATTTTCTTAGCCAAGTCATAGATCTTGACTGGTTTGCCCATATCAAGGATAAAGACTTCTCCGTCCTTGGCATAAGCGCCAGCATGGATTACCAGACGGCTAGCCTCTGGAATGGTCATGAAGTAACGTGTCATACGGAAGTCTGTCACCGTTACCGGACCGCCTTCAGCAATCTGACGTTCAAAGACAGGAATCACGCTACCACGGCTACCAAGAACATTTCCAAAACGAACTGCACAGTAGGTTGATTTACTACGTTGGTTAAAGCCAGTAACAATCAACTCTGCCACGCGCTTGGTTGCACCCATAACATTGGGTGGATTGACCGCCTTGTCAGTCGAAATCATGACCATCTTAGGTACTTTGGCCTCATCCACAGCCTTGGCAACATTGTAGGTTCCGAGGATATTGTTTTTGAAGGCTTCTTTTGGATTGCGCTCCATCATCGGAACGTGCTTGTGAGCAGCAGCATGGTAGACAATGGCTGGTTTGTACTGTTCAAACACTTGTAAGAGACGGTCATAATCCTGAATATCTGCAATGACAGGAACATAATCAATCCCTTGGAATGTACGGATCAATTCATGATAAACGAGATAGATTGAGTTTTCCCCATGACCGAGCAAAATCACACGCTCTGGATTGAAGCGGCTAACCTGACGACAAATCTCTGAACCAATCGAACCACCAGCTCCTGTCACCAAGATAGTCTTGCCTGTCAGTTCTGAACCCAGACGGGACTCATCCAGACGGATTTCCTGGCGTCCTAATAGGTCTGTAATATCAATTTTCTGGAAGCCACTGCCTCCACCCGGTTGGTGAAGTCCTTGCACAACTGTCTCAACCTTAGGCATCTTGTAACATTTAACGCCTAGCTTATTACACATCTGCAAGATGCGTTCGTACTCTGAAGGGTCAAGTGAAGGAATCGCTACGATGACACGCTCGATTTGGTGACGTTTAGCCAATTCAGGCAGATTGTCATAGGAGCCCAAAACTGGAATTCCACCTAGTTTTTGTCCCTTTTTCTTTTCATCATTATCCAAAATCCCCACCAGCTCAAGCTCGCTAGTTGGATGCTGGTAGCTGTTCATAAAGAGGGCACCACCATCACCAGCACCAATCAAGAAGGTCCGACGGTGTTCTCCATCTCCACTACCTTTTTTACGTTTGGAGTAAATCAATTGCCAAGTGATACGAGGAAGCAAGATGAGGAAGGTACTCAACAAAATGAAGAGCACGATGAAACGGATAGAAAATAGTGGAAGAAAGGCATAGCAGATTCCATAGGAAAGAACACTACTAAATGTTACTCCAAAAAAGATTTTCATGAAATCCGTAATCTTACTGTAGCGGCTAATACTAGCATTCAGCCCCCAAAAAGCAATCATAATCTGATAGAAGAAGAAGGCTAAAAGAGTATAGATCACGTAGTCCACAGGCGCAGGATTTATTAGGCCATAAAACAAGATATAAGATACGATGATGGAAACCACCATACTCAGAATGTCGAATATCCCCCAAAACACCTGTTTTTGTTGTTTATTCAAAATTTCAACCAGATCAATAACATAATCTGCTAGTTTTTTATTCATCGAAGTTTACTCCCCCTTAAAAGAGTCGGATAAAGCTGTTTTCATCATAATATGCCTCGTTTTAACATACTCAACCTGAGGCTTATTTGCTTTTTCTTAGAAGTTTGACAAAGATAAACTGACGTACAAAGCCTGGGCAGAGTGCAACGATTGCTTGAATGGCAATGCTTTTCGCATATTCCATGTAGGAAATTTGCCCTCTCTCAAGCATGCGCTGACGAGCCTGGCGATAGAGTTTGAGGTAGCGCAAACCACCACGACGTTCAAACATCCCTGCTCCCACACGAACCTGACACAAGATCTGATCCAGATTTCCAGTCTTAGCTCCTGCGGCAATCATATTGAGCCAAAGGAGGTCATCCTCCATGTAAAGGCCATCTTCATAGTTGCCTGCCTTGAGAATCATATCCTTCTTGAACATCACTGTCATATGGTTGAAGGCGCTTCTCATTCTTTGGTAAGCCACAATGTCTGCATGCCGAGTTGGGACACGACGGTAAGAAACAATCTCGTCAGGATTGTCAATAAATTCTGCAATATGTCCACCTAAGAGATCCAGATTTTCCTGTTCCATTAGTTGGACTTGCTTTTCAAAGCGGTCAGCTACCGCTATATCATCTGTATCCATACGAGCAATGATATCGTACTGACACTGTAAAACACCGTATCGAAGAGCCAAACCTAAACCTTGATTTTCTTCTAAGGGGCAACGCTTAACTGGAATTTCTGACTGAGCTTCCACTTCATCTAGCACCTGATAGAGTTCTGGTGTGAGAGGCCCGTCCTCAACAAGAACAAGCTCACTCGGTTTTAAGGTCTGGTTTTGAACACTTTTGATGGCATCTCTCAAAAATGTCGGATTTTCTTTTACATAGACCGACATCAAGACGCTGATTTTTTGCTTTTCAGACACAGTTTTTCTCCAATATATAGATTTCCTTCCACTATTTTATCACAAAATTTCCTAGTTTCCTATTTTTATATCAAATCAAGGAAAATTCTAGTAAAGAAATCTGTCTTCTTTCTGTATATTTTCAGTTAAATCTTTCCAGCTTTCCTCCCAGTCTTTACTTGACATTATATAGAAAAAACCTTAAAATAAGCTGTTATTAAAGTCATCTTATCGAGGTTTTCATGAAAAAACAATCACTCTTTTTTGTTCTAGGAATTGTCTTAATCGGGACTGTTTTACGCTCTCCTTTTACTGCTTTACCAACTATTTTAGGAGACATTGCTCAGGGACTAGGAGTTGAGGTCAGTTCTCTTGGGATTTTAACCAGTCTCCCTCTCTTGATGTTCGCCCTTCTCTCTGCTTTTACGAGTCGCTTGGCGCAAAAGATTGGGCTAGAGCATCTCTTTACTTACTGTCTTCTTCTCTTAACTATTGGCTCTGTCATTCGTATCTTCAACCTTCCCCTTCTCTATCTAGGAACTCTGATCATCGGAGCAAGCATTGCGATCTTCAATGTACTCCTTCCAAGTATGATCCAGGCAAATCAGCCTCAAAAGATTAGCTTCCTAACGACACTCTATGTCACTTCTATGGGGATTTCCACAGCTATTGCTTCTTATCTATCTGTCCCTATCACCCAAGCTAGTTCTTGGAAGGGACTCATCCTCGTTCTCAGCTTTCTCTGTCTGGTCACTCTGCTAGTTTGGTTGCCAAATCATCGCCACAACCACTATCTAGAAGGGCAGCAAGAAAAGAAATCGAAAGAGAATATTCTAAAAAGTAAAGATGTCTGGGCTATCATTATCTTTGGCGGGCTTCAGTCCTTGCTCTTTTATACAAGCATGACCTGGTTGCCAACTATGGCTGTTAGCGCTGGTATTTCTAATAGTGATGCTGCTCTTCTGGCTTCTATCTTCTCGCTGATCAGCATTCCTTTTTCGATGACCGTTCCAAGTCTGACTACTCGTCTGTCAGATGGTCATCGTCGAATCATGCTGGCAATTATCTCTATCGCAGGGATGATAGGAATTGCTATGCTCTTGTATCCAGCCAATAATTTCCTCTACTGGTTAGTCGTCCATCTCTTGATTGGAACGGCCTGCAGTGCCCTCTTCCCCTACCTAATGGTTTGCTTCTCTCTTAAAACCAGCTCACCTGAAAAGACTGCGCAACTCTCAGGTCTAGCGCAAACAGGGGGCTACATCTTGGCGGCCTTTGGTCCTACCTTGTTTGGCTATAGTTTTGACATGTTCCAATCTTGGGTCCCTGCTGTCCTTGCCCTTCTAGTCATCGATATCATCATGACCGTCTCACTCTTTATGGTAGATCGGGCTGATAAGATTCTTTAATTTTTCTAAAATACTTCTCAGATACAAACAATGCAAAGCCAGACTCTGTCTGGTTTTTTGGTGCTTCTATAAACAAAAGCACCATCCATCTGTTAGCAGAAAGGTAGTATTTTTGATATAATAAGATGTATAGAAACTAATTATCATGCGAAAAATAAATTAGTTTATAAGATAGCTACTATTTTAAACGAGGTACACAGAATGGATGAAAAGAAATACAATTTGGAACAAAGTATAGCAGTGTTAGGTAAGCTCCTTGACTTATCGGCCAAGGAAACAGATAAAGCTAGCTGTGAAGCTCTAGCTGAAAAAGCAAAAATAATTTATGAGAGACATCCTGAATCAGAAGACACTGCTTTAGGTTATGCAATAACTTTACTCATTTTATCAACCAAGGAGACTGAGTTAAAAAAGCGGATGGCTACTGCTAAAAAATTAGAGAAATTACAACAAAAATTCCCTGATTCGCAGAATATAGCTTTGCAGTACGCCAGGATTTTGGTCAATTTATCAATCAAGCAGACTAGGCTGAAGGAAATCGAAGGTACTGCTAAAAAATTAGAGAAATTGCAACAAAAATTTCAGGATTCGCAGGATATAGCAGAAGCATTTGCCAGGATTTTGGTCAACTTATCAACCGAGCAGGCTAAGTTAAAAGAACGGGAGGCTACTGCTAAAAAATTAGAGAAATTACAACAAAAATTCCCTGATTCGCAGGATGTAGCTTTGCCGTATACCAGAATTTTGTTCATTTTATCAACCAAGCAGACTGGGCTGAAGGAAATCGAAGGTACTGCTAAAAAATTAGAGAAATTGCAACAAAAATTCCAGGAATCACAAGATATAGCTTTGCCGTATGCCATGATTTTGGTTAATTTATCAGCAGAGCAGACTGAGTTGCAGGAACGGATGGCTACTGCTAAAAAATTAGAGAAATTGCAACAAAAATTCCCTGATTCGCAGGATATAGCTTTGCAGTTTGCCATGATTTTGTTCAATTTATCAACCAAACAGACTGGGCTGAAGGAACTAGAAACTACTGCTAAAAAATTAGAGAAATTGCAGCAAAAATTCCAGGATTCGCAGGATATAGCTTTTCAGTATGCCAGGATTTTGTTCATTTTATCAACCGAGCAGACTGGGTTAAAAGAAATCAAGGGTACTGCTAAAAAATTAGAGAAATTACAACAAAAATTCCCTGATTCGCAGGATATAGCTTTGCAGTTTGCCAGAGTTTTGTTCATTTTATCAACCAAGCAGGCTAAGTTAAAAGAACGGGAGGGTACTGCTAAAAAATTAGAGAAATTGCAGCAAAAATTCCCTGATTCGCAGGATATAGCAGAAGCATTTGCCATGATTTTGTTCAATTTATCAACCAAACAGACTGGGCTGAAGGAAATCGAAGGTACTGCTGAAAAATTAGAGAAATTGCAGCAAAAATTCCAGGAATCACAGGATATAGCTTTGCCGTATGCCATGATTTTGGTTAATTTATCAGCAGAGCAGACTGAGTTGCAGGAACGGATGGCTACTGCTAAAAAATTAGAGAAATTGCAACAAAAATTCCAGGAATCACAGGATATAGCAGAAGCATTTGCCAGGATTTTGGTCAATTTATCAATCAAGCAGACTAGATTGAAGGAACTAGAAACTACTGCTAAAAAATTAGAGAAATTGCAACAAAAATTCCCTGATTCGCAGGATATAGCTTTGCAGTTTGCCAGGATTTTGGTCAATTTATCAACTAAGCAGACTGAATTAAAAGAGCTGAAAACTACTGCTAAGAAAGAACAAGACTTGCAGCAAAAATTCCCTGATTCGCATGACATAGCTTTATCGTATGCCACGATTTTGTTCAATTTATCAACCAAGCAGACTGAATTAAAAGAGCTGAAAACTACTGCTGAGAGATTACAAGGCTTGCAAGGACAATTACAAGAATCTGAAGAAATCGCTTTTATATATGCTGTGTTCTTAGCAAGCTTATATAATCATCAAACGGAGTTGAGTGAACGTCGACAAATCACAAAAATAATTAAAAAAATCTATAATAAATTTTCCAAATTTATTATACAAAATTTTGATGATCTATTTTTTAGTAATGATAATGTTTGTGACAGTGAGGAGTACATACTATTCAACTTTACCCTAAGGGAAGGTCTTTTAAAGAATACTAAATATGCTATTTTACAAAAATGGACAGATCGTTATAAAGAAGACTCGAGTGAACTAGAGAACTTGCTATCTATTTATCAACTTGTTCAAAAAATCAAGTATCAACTTGGGCTAAAAGGCGAAGATAAAAATCAGGTGCTTAAATTCGGCCACTACACCAAGGGAAGCACTCTCCAAATTATGTTAGATCAAGAGGAGAATGAAAAGAAGAAAAATACTTTTTCGGTATCTGGGAAAACTCGCTTGTATAACGCTAATTATATGAATGATCCTGAAGAAGGAATCGTCATAGAAAAGATATTAGGTTTAGATAGACGAGATATCTTAGAACCAAGCTCATGGTTTTTAATGAGTTTTACAAACAAAACAGATGATCTGGCCATGTGGTCCCAGTATGGTGATGATGCCAAAGGTGTTTGTCTAGTACTTCGTGAAGATGATTTTTCTAGATTTACTTCCTTCAATGATGTTTCGTGGCGTAAAGAGGCCATCCCCATAGTAGAGACAATGAATACGATAGAATCTACTCTATCGTACGATTTAAAAAGCTCACCAAATGAATTAAATAATATTAAACCAACTATAGCTATTAAAGATGAAGAAAAAAGATCGAAATCTGAAAAAAAAGAGAATGTACCAAAAGGGAATAGTGATTATCTCTATAGAATAGCCTATGTTAAAAATATAGATAAAGATATAGATGAAGATATAGAACTTGAACAAACCGAACTATTTAGTAAGTCCGAAATAGAAGATTTAGCAAAAATGTTGAATATTTTAAAGAAAAAACTAGATAGTAGTTCAGAAGTTACGGAGGAGAACTATCAAAATGCTATTTCTGAATGTATCGAAGAAATTCGCTACTTATTTAAATCTGTCGATTACAAATATGAAAATGAACTTCGTATCTTACGCTATGCCAACCTAGACCCTAGCAATAAGGAAATAAAAATTGATAAAACCTCTGGAGTAGGTAAACTTTATGTAGAACGGAAAAATTCAATTCAAATCGGTGAAATTATTTTCGGTCCTAAGTTTCCGAATCCTGAATACGTGACTCCTTTATTGAAACTTTTGAATAAGGAAATTAACTATAAGAAATCCACAATAAAATTTAGATAAAGACTGACAATACCCTCTAAACTCCTAATTTTTACTAGGAGTTTTTTATATGTAAAATTTTTACACATATTTCTTGACAGGGCTTTCATTTTGAGATACAATATATTTGAAAAGAGTATATATAAAATTTTTATATAATATAAAGGAGGTTTCCCATGTACTTCCCAACATCCTCTGCCTTGATCGAGTTTCTCATCTTGGCTGTACTGGAGCAGGGGGATTCTTATGGTTATGAGATTAGTCAAACCATTAAGCTCATCGCCAATATCAAAGAATCTACGCTCTATCCCATTCTCAAAAAATTGGAAGCCAGTGGCTTTCTGACCACCTACTCTAGAGAGTTTCAGGGGCGTATGCGCAAATACTACTCCTTGACCAATCGGGGCGTAGAGCAGCTCGTTACTCTAAAGGAAGAGTGGACGCTCTATACCGAAACCGTCAACGGAATCATAGAAGGGAGTATCCGCCATGACAAGAACTGACTATCTGACTCAGTTAGAAACCTATCTCCATAAACTACCTGAAGCTGACCGCATCGAAGCCATGGACTACTTTAAGGAACTATTTGACGATGCAGGTTCAGAGGGCGAAGAGGAACTCATTGCCAGTCTGGGAACTCCAAAAGAAGCTGCCCATGATATCCTTTCTGATCTTCTCGACAAAAAAGTCAATGAAGCCCCTGCTCAAAAGAATGACCGTCAACTGCTACACATTGCCCTCTTGGCCTTACTAGCAGCTCCTATCGGAATTCCTGTTGGAATTGCAATTATCTTAACCATTATCGGGCTTTTTATCGCAGCTGCCTCCGTCATTCTAGCCTTCTTTACCGTCTCTGTGACAGGTATCCTACTGGGCGGACTCTTTATCGTAGAGAGTTTTAGCGTCCTAGTCGAAGCCAAATCTGCCTTTATCTTGATTTTCGGGGCTGGTTTGCTTGCTATCGGTGCTTCTTCTCTTGTTCTATTAGGCATCTCCTATGTAGCCCGTTTCTTTGGGCTCCTGATCGTCCGCTTGGTGCAATGGATTCTTAAAAAAGGAAAGAGAGGTGACAGACATGCGTAAATTGACGAAAGGATTTCTTATCTTTGGTGTGGTTTCTACAATCCTTGGTTTTATCATGATTATTGTAGGTGCCCAGTCCAATGGTATTCAAAGTTTGCTTGCCATGTCAAAAGACCCCGTCTATGACAATCGTATCGAAGAAGTGACCTTTGGAAGCGAAGTGGAAAAACTTGATTTGACCCTTGAGGAACACAGCCTAACCATCACAGAGTCTGTAGATGACAAAATCCACATCACCTATCATCCTTCCGTATCTGGTCGTCATGATCTGACTACTGGCATGAGTGACAAAACACTGAGCGTCACTGACAAACAAGCCTCACAACATCGCTTTCTAGGTTCAGGAATCGAAGGCCTACTTCGTATTGCCAGCAGTTATTCTCACCGTTTTGACGAAGTTGTTCTCTCCCTACCTAAAGGAAGAAAGCTGCAAGCTATCACCGTCTCAGCCAATCGTGGACAAACTAATATTCGTCAAGCCAACCTTGAAAATGCAACCATCAAAACAAAAGGCTATCTCTTAAGACTAACAGAAAGTTCTATCAAGAACAGCACACTAACGACACCCCATATCATCAATATCTTTGATACCGAACTGACAGATAGTCAGGTCAAGACGGAGGGGGGACACATCTATGCTGAAAATATTCATGTTCACGGTAAGGTTGAGCTAGAGGCCCATTCCACTCTAACACTCATTCTCTCCCAGAAAGAGACCGACCGTATCAATCTAGAAATTTCTTCTCAGCATGGTGGTATCTATCGTCAACCCAAAGAAGAACATCGTGGACAAAAAGAGAATGTACTTGCCAACCCTTATAAAACCGAAAAAGCAAATATCAAGGATTTACTCATTGCAAAAGCAAACCAGGATATCTACCTACCTAAAGAGGAGCACTCTGCTCCATCTAGAAACCATTGACAAAAACGCTTTCATCTGCTAATCTAAAAATAGAAAACGACCATAAAAAAGGAGGTTCCACCATGACACAAGAATGGTTTGAAAGCGCCGATCTTGAGAAGAAATCAGCTCAGACGAAATCGGAAATCCAACCCGACCAACCAGAGACTTCGGAAACTGTGGAGACCGAACCACAAGCAAGCCAAGAAACTCCTGTCTTACCTAAAGAGTCGGAAAGGCATGAGGAGGAAGCTCCCGAAATAATCGAGGAAACCCAAACCGAGGAAGAGAGAGAAGGGAAGGAGGAAGAGGAACACAAGCAAGAAAAGCCTGCAAAAGAGAAAAGCATCTTCAGCAAGGCTTTAGAGAGTCCCTATATCCCAGACATTGACCCCCGCAAAACTGCTCGATTCAAAGAAGAAATCGCACTATTTTGGACTTGGCTGCTGGCCGCTATCCAAGAACCAACTGCCAGCAAGAATACGGACCAAAAGCATCGTTATAGTGTCTTTGCCCTACTCACCTTGCTGTCGTCAATCAACCTTTTCTTTAGTATCTATCATATCAAGCACCTCTACTATGGCTATATGATTTCTATTGCTAATGGTTCTCCTAACCAGCTTCCACCTTTAGATCTCTTTGCCGGGCTTTCGATTCTGGTCGCTAGCGCTCTATTTTACTTTTCCATCATTTTGGGAGGCTTTACTGTCCGACGTGTGTTGGACCAGGAGAGCGACTTTACATTCCAAGAAGCCTTCGATCGGTATAGCAGACTCTTTGCTATCCCACTTGTCCTAACGGCTCTAGCAAGTTTCTTTGCACTCTTTGGCGGCTTACGATTTGCTGGTATCCTCACTCTTCTAAGCATGGCCATCTTTGCCCTTGGCAATCTCTTTGTGATTAGCAAGCCAAGTAAGATCAGTAGCCTGGACCCATTTTATCGATTCTTGCTCGCTGTCTTACTTGATGGCGCCATTCTCTTACCCTTCTTCATTGCAGAGCTTGCGCTGACAGTGGACTACCTTCGCATCCTGACATTCTTTTAACCAAAATCCCTGCCATTTGTTAATGACAGGGATTTTTATGCTTACTCTTTTTTGAACAATGTCTACTTGATAGTTGCCAATCCTTCAAAATCTTGTCCTAGGATGGGTTGAACTTCTAATTGATTGGCATCTAATTGCTGGTAAAATGCTTTTGGTAGTGACTCTAGGAATTTTTCATAATCCAAGCGAGCGATGGCTTCATAGTCTTCTGCTTTTGAGCCATCACCAGAAATCTTCACTAGGTCAATCTCCCAAACAAGCTCCTTTCCTGCCAGCTGCTCGGTATAAGGAGCTGGTACAAAGGGTTCCTTTGGCAATATTGTCTTGACTCCCTGGGCTAGGTGGTAGATACCGTGCACCTTGCCTTGAGCATCTGGGTAAAATTTCACACTGGCAAGGTAGGCATCAGAGCCTTGAACTTTCTTGACCAGCTCTTCAAAACGTGCCAATCCATCCTCAGCCAAAAAGCTCTCGAGGTATTCCTTATTGAGATAGATAGGGGCCAAGAGTCCTTGGCAATATACTAAACGAGCTGCTTTGTCAGCTAGATAATGCTTGACCGTTTGTCGGAAATAAGCTTCAAACTCAAACCCTTCTAACCCTTCTACCACTTCCCCCAACTTGCTCGATAGGGCCTGGAGGAGAGTCTCTACAATCTCCCAGTCCACTCTGGTAAGGAAATCTGGAATCCCCACTTGATAACCTTTTCGGCTGTCCGCATAGTTGACCTTGAAGAGAAATTGCGACTGGCCTACAATCCCACACTCGATATACTCGAGACGATTGAGGGGCTGGTGGAGATAGACCGCATCATAACTGTGTGACTCCAAGCCCTCCACAAAGGCCAAGATGGACTTGGCAGTCAAGACCTCCTGTTGTCCTAGAATGCTTTCTTTATTTGGGATAAAAAATGTTTTCGCCATAACTGGCCTCCTTTGAAATCGTTTACATACAGTATAACCTATTTTCCTGAAAGATACAGAAACAAACTTTAGTTTTTTAGATAAAAAGCATAGAAAAACAGCCCCTGAAAATTGCTTGACATTCAGCAGACTAAAAGTAATCGGTATTCACACACCCTAGAAATGCAATAAAGACGACCAAAGGAATCGTCTTTATTTAAGGTAAGTATTTCTTTATAATCTCATATATCTTTTTATGATTGTAGATCTTTTTAATTTGCTTATCAATTTAATTGCCTATATGTTCCTTCTTAGCATCATTTCTTCGTATAGGATTTATTTTCATAAAATCTTGCTAATTAAAGTCACAAAATCAATACATATTCTGAGAATATATCTGAATTTCATAAAAAAGCAATGAATGAACTTCTAAGAAAGCAAAAACTTATTCTGAGCTCTTCTTACTTTTTATCCTGCTGTGCCAGCTCCTGATTGTAGGACAAAGCTAGATTAATCCAGTAAGACAGTTCTTTTTGTCCTTCGGCATCTAAATCAATATAGCCATGATAAAGCCTGCCCTTCATTAACGTCACACTGGCACCATTTTTAGGCAGGACCTGCTTTTCCAGTCCCTTACCAATGCGTACCATGACAAGCTCTTGACTTCTCGAACTCACAGTAACGGTCATCTTACCGCGAACCATAAAAGCCAAACCACCAAACATCTTCTTCTCTTCTACCTCTTCTTCAAAAACATGAGGAGGAAGTTCAGTAGCTAAAATTTCACGGACTTGCTGGGCTAAGGATTCACTATAAGCCATCCTTCTACCTCATTTCATCACATCCCAGCCGATACCAAAACGGTCAATCAAGCGGCCATAAAACTCTGCGAAAGCTTGTTCCTCTAAAGGATAGAGAATTTGCCCACCTTCAGCAAGCTTAGCAAAAAGTTCATCAGCTTCTTCTCTACTGTCTGGGCTCAAAACCAACCATTGATTGGGCTGGTGATTGCTAGGAATAGATAGGTCGTTAAAAATGCCTACATCTTCACCATTCAGGGTCAAGTTTTCTGTATCTAAAGCAATCCAAGCAAGCTTATCCCGTTTTTCTGCAGGAAGGTCAGCTGGATCCATCATCTCACTGGCTCGGACAAGTCCCTTAATCTCTGTCTGAAAAAGGTCAGCATAAAAACGAAAAGCTTCTTCGGCCTGACCATTAAAACTTAAAAACACGTCTAATTTCATTATTGTTCCTCCAATTTTATATATCTGAGAATAAATCTCTAGTATCAGTTTATCAATTAGGATAAAAATTTTCTTATTCTCAATTGCGCTTGTTTGGCTAGGGAACGCATGATTAAAACTGGAAGATTAACTGTAATAGGTGGATCGCTCGGCAATGGCCTCCGCATGCTGATTTCCTCTTGATAGATGCTATCGCCTGCAAAAGTGAGAGGCTCATCGCTGCCCCAGCGAAAGTTATGCTTCAAGACATAGTTTTTAGTTAGGCATAAATCCTCCAGCAATTCACAGGCCAAAAGATAGTAGTGGCCATCTGGTACATTTTCAAAAGTAAACTGTCTCTCCTGACTTAGTGCCACTCCGATAACTGGCTCTTCTTTGGGTATTCGGGTTTTAAACAGCCCGACACAGCTAAGGCGTGGTTCATACCCCTCGGGATAAGATAGCGTCACAGTCAACCGATTGCCACTTTTGTGGTCAGGATCCTGATGCAACAAAGCTCCCTTCTCATCCAGCTGTTTAACCATAAAATCATAAGCCTTGGTTGATTCTTGGTAGTATTTTTTAGGCGAAAGTCCAGTATGCCGCTTAAAAGTATTGGAAAAACTACCTAGACTATCATAACCAGCTTCCATAGAGGTCTCGGTCACATTTTGCCGGCTTTCTACAATCTCCTGAATCCCTTTTTCCATCTTAAGAGCTTCCACATATTGCTTGATAGAGAAGCCCATCTTTTTCTTGAAAGTTCTGGATAGATGGAAAGGACTATAATGGAAATGCTCAGCCAAATCGGTCAGACTCAGCTCTTCATCTGCATGCTGACGCAGATAGGCTACCACTTCTTCCATGATAGCTTTAGACATAGACCTGCTCCTTTCCCATTTATTTAAGCTCATTATATCACATCAAAAAGAAAGGACAAAAAATCAAAACCGAAGAAAGAAAATCAGAAATCAAGTGATACTCCGCGAGATGCCCCAAGAACATGAGGAAATAGTCTGCTTTCCCAAATCTCTGTCCAACAAACCTTTTACCTGTAGATAAATGATGAAAAAAACTTTAGACGTTTGAATCGCCTAAAGTTTTTAGTTTTTCTTAGTAATTTAGAAACTTGCCTTACCATCAAAAATAGTCAGCTTATGCAAATTTTCTATGCCTGCAATAATGGGTCTAGCTTTTGCAATGAGATTTTGAAAAACTTCCAAGGTCAGACTGTCATTGTGAGCTTGCTCGCTCTCCCAAACTTCGTAAATATAGATGCTGTTGGGTTCATCTGCCTTCTCACCTAAGATATAGCAGAAACAAGTATCAAGATTTTGCATTTCTTTAACAACTTCTTGCATATAAGCAGCAAGTTCCTGCGCCTTTCCTTCTTTGGCAATTAATTTACCATAAACGCAAAATTTTTCCATTAGGATCTCTCCTTATTACTGAGCTACCACTGTTTCCAAGCTTTCACCGATAGCTGCTAGGCGCTCGACCACTTCTGCTTGTGTCAATTCATTTTCTGAAACATAACGGTTGCGTGGGTGAACACGGCACTCGTGTGAGCATCCACGAAGGTACTTGTCTTCATTTTCTTCTGATGTTAGGATACGACGGTTACAGAAGGGATTTCCACAGTTGACATAACGTTCACATGGTGTTCCATCAAACCAGTCTTTCCCTACGATGGTTGGGTTAACATGGTTGACATCGACTGCGATACGCTCGTCAAAGACGTACATTTTCCCATCCCAAAGCTCACCTTGAACTTCTGGGTCTTTACCGTAAGTTGCGATTCCTCCGTGCAATTGGCCAACATCTTTGTAGCCTTCACGCACCATCCAACCTGAGAATTTCTCACAACGAACGCCACCTGTACAGTAAACCACGACACGCTTGTCCATGAATTTTTCCTTGTTGTCACGGACCCATTGTGGTAACTCACGGAAGTTGCGGATGTCTGGGCGGATAGCTCCACGGAAATGTCCTAGGTCGTACTCGTAATCGTTACGTGTATCAAGGACAACGGTATCTTCATCAAGTAGGGCTTCTTTGAACTCTTTTGGAGACAAGTAAGCACCTGTTGTTTCAAGTGGGTTGATGTCGTTGTCAAAGTCATTGTCTTCCAAACCAAGGTGGACAATTTCTTTCTTGTAGCGAACAAACATCTTCTTGAAGGCTTGTTCATTTTCTTCGTCAATCTTGAACCAAAGGTCTTCCATTCCTGGGAGGCTGTGAACGTAGTCCATGTATTTTTGAGTTGTTTCGTAGTCACCTGAAACAGTTCCATTGATTCCCTCGTCAGCGACTAGGATACGACCTTTAAGGCCGATTGATTTACAGAAAGCCAAGTGATCTGCAGCAAATTGCTCTGCATTTTCAATTGGGGTATAGAGGTAGTAAAGTAAGACACGAATATCTTTTGCCATAAGATTTGTTCTCTTTTCTATTCTTAAATTTTCAGAATTTTTCATTCAACTATTCTAGTATACCCACTTGAGAAAACGAATGCAATTTATTTGACCGGAAATTAAAAAGGAGCTAATTCCAACGAATGTCTACTCCAATTTAAAAAATCCTTGGATAATCCAAGGATTCATTTTTAAACTTTTTTAGCTTTAGCCATATAGAAGAGTTGGAGCAGAATACCAATGATAGCCATACCGATAACGATAAAGAAGGCCATTGTATAATCTCCTTGGTTTGCCTGTGCAAGACGTGCCCCTAACTGAGGACCAGCAATAGCAGCTACACCATAAGCAGTAAACATCCATCCATAGTTTGTCCCTACGTAGGTCACTCCCCAGTTTTCAGCAGTAATTCCTGGGAAGGAACCGAGGAAGCCACCAAATGACAAGGCAACCATCATGATTCCAAGGATAGCCAAGATGCTTCCAGGACCTTTGAATAAGGCTGTGAGCAACAAGCCAGTAGCAACCGCTCCAAACATGGCAATAACGGTAGGGTAGCGGCCAATCTTATCAGATACCGTACCCCAGAAGATACGACCAAATGTATTTGCAATGGATACCAGCATAACGAAGAGGGTCGCTTCTCCAACAAGTTGATATTGGTCTGAGATTGCTGCTGCAGTTCCGATAATCATCATTCCGCCTGTAGCACCAAGAACATAAATCAACCATAGAAGCCAGTAATTTCCATCACGGAGCATTTCTTTATAAGTTTTTCCTTCCGGTTGAGCATTCCCCGCTGCTGGAGCAACAGTAGGAGCTTTGGCCATAACTAGGGAAGATGTACAGATCACTAGTAAAAGGACAATACCTAATACCTTAAAGGTAGAGTAAATCCCCATAGAAGCAATCAAAGATTTTGCAACCGGTCCGATAATTAGTGGACCCAAGCCAAATCCTGCCGCTGTCAATCCACCAGCTAGGCCTTTTTTGTCTGGGAACCACTTTGTCGCAACGGACGTAGATGCCCCATAAGCAGAGCCGATACCAAGTCCTAGGATGACACCGTAAGTTAGATAAAGCACGGGTAGTGAGTTGGCAAAACCAGTCGCAAACATCCCTGTACCAAAGAGAATACCACCTAGAAAGACAAACTTTTTAGGTCCAACCGAATCTACTTTGGGTCCGAAAAGAATCATTCCAACAGGTACCATAGCAAAAGAAATGCTAAAGGCTAAGGAAGTCTGAGCTTGAACCCATCCTTGACTAGCATTGGTTTCTAGGAGTGCCTTCTGAAAGACCGACCAGGCATATCCTGCACCTAGAGAGAGATTCGTTAAAATGGCCGCAGCCAAAATTAACCATCGATTGGGTGTTTTTTTCATATGAATAACCTCATGTAATATTTCTTGTTCCCAAAAGGGATAGCAAACAACTTTTTATCGGATTTTCACTTGCTGTGTTTCACTTGAACCTTTCATAATTTACAAAATGTGAACAAGCTGAAATCAGACATAAATGAAACATTTAAGAAGAAATCCTGTCCACTTCTTAAATCAAAATCCAGTTAAATTTCACAATGTTAAGCGCTTTCATCGTACTCTTATTATAAGCTAGTTCATTCTAAAAATCTACTTAATTAAACTAATAGAGGTATTAGTCCAATTAATCGATATCTATATTTTATACTGGTATTTCACAAAGTTTTTAACAAGATTTTTTTACTTTTAGCTACTCTAATAAAAAAACCACTACCTCCCCCGGGAGTCCCAGAGGAGGTAGTGATAACATTTTTTAGGAATGAATACACGAAATCAGTTTGTCTTATGATTTTTTGCTTTTCAAAAATTCGTCGTATTGTTTTTGCATTTCATCCAATACTTTTTGGTATGCACCTTCAGATTTCAATTTTTCCATCAATTCTGGAATAGCTTTATCAGGGTCTACAGTACCAGTGTTGATAGCTGTATCGAATTGTTGCATTGTGTTAGTGATTGCAGAGATTTCAGATTTTACGCTATCAGTGTTAAAGATGAATCCAAGCGCTGGAGATTCTTTAGCTTCTGCCAATTGTTTCTTAGAATCTTCGATTTGTTGGTCTGTAACGTTTTCGTTGATGTAAAGGATCCAGTTGTTACCAGTGTTCCATCCACCCATGTGAGTGTTTCCTTTGTATCCTTCAAGGACACGAACACGGTTTTCTTTACCTGGAATTTTCTCCCAGTTCTTGCCTTCTGGACCGTAAACAAGTCCATTCAAGAGTTCAGGGTTCGTGTTCAAGAGGTTCAACACTTCCATTGATTTTTCTTTGTTCTTAGAGTTGTTTGAGATAACAAAGTTAGCAACTTGAGTTGTTTGGTTTTTCTTGATGAAGTTAGTGAATGGTTTGATTTGGATGTCTTTGTTAGCAACACGTGAGAGCAAGCTGTTACCGTAGTCAGCTGGTCCTACTGTTTCTTCACGAACGAACCAAGTGTCTTGTTGAAGGTCAAATGAAGTGTCGCTTGTTGCTACGTCTTTTGGAATGTATCCTGCTTCGTAGAATTTGTGAAGAGTCTTCAAGTGTTCTTTGAAACGAGGAACGTCGTAACGGTTTACGATCTTAGTAGTATCCCCTTCAAGGTCGATAACGAATGGAAGTCCGTTTGCTACTGGGTAGTCAAAGTTTTCAGAAGGGATGAAGTTCTTAGTAACTGCAAATGGTACTACATCTGGAGCTTTTTCTTTGATTTGTTTCAAGACTGGTTCAAGTGTTTCGTATGAGTTTACACCTGAAATGTCGATACCGTATTTAGCAAGAAGAGTTCCGTTGAAGGCAAAGTTTTGTGAAGATGCAACGTTAGCCGCAACTGGAACAGCGTAGATCTTACCGTTTACAGTGTTTCCTTTGATGTAAGCTGGGTCAAGTGCTTTATAAAGCTCTGCTCCTTCTTTCTTGTACAATTCTGTCAAGTCAGCATAAGCACCTTTTTGCGCGTTTACGATGTAGTTATCTGCAAAAGCGATATCGTAGTTTTCACCTGATGATGTGATAACTGACATTTTCTTACCATAGTCACCCCATCCAAGGTATTGGATATCCAATTTAGCACCAACTTTTTCTTCGATGATTTTGTTTGCATTTTCTAGCAATTCATCCAAGTTGTCTGGTTTGTCACCGATTTGGTACATTTTAATAACAGGTTTTTCTCCTGATCCTGAGTCAGCAGCTTTTTTGTTGTTACCTGAAAGGTTTCCACAAGCAGCAAGACTTGCAGCCAAAGCTACTACGCTAGCAGATGCAAAAGCATATTTTTTCCAGTTTTTCATGATAAAAACTCCTTTTTTTATTTTTAAACTTATAAACGATTTAATGATTTTAACTTCAGCCACTAAGATGAAGTTGGGAAGGGAGAAACGGTGTTTCTCAGTAAGTCCTATTCTTTCACACCACCGATTGTCAAACCTTTAACAAAGTAGCGTTGGAAGAATGGATACAGAATCGCGATTGGAAGGGTTGCAACAACAACCATGGCCATACGACCTGTTTCTTTCGGTAGAGCGACTCCCAGTTGACCAGATAGGCCGACTGCTTTTGCGATGTAGTCCATATTTTGTTGGATTTGCATGAGCAAATATTGCAATGGATACAAGTTATCACTCTTGATGTAAAGAAGGGCGTTGAACCAGTCGTTCCAGAAACCAAGAGCTGTCAAAAGCGTGATGGTTGCGATACCCGGTAATGACAATGGTAAACAGATTTGGAAGAAGATCCGGGCTTCACTAGCACCATCGATACGAGCGGACTCCAGAATGGCTTCTGGAATGGTCTTCTTGAAGAAGGAACGCATCAAGATGATGTTAAATGGTGAGAGAAGCATTGGAACAATCAAGGCCCAAACTGTATCACCTAGTTGAAGCAAACGAGTTACCACGATATAGCCTGGAACCAAACCGGCGTTGAACAACATACTAAGTAGGACGAAAACTGTAAAGAATCTGCGGTACTTAAAGGTTGTCCGTGAAATGGCGTAGGCATAAGTAGTTGTGATAAAGACGTTTGTCAAGGTTCCGACTACTGTTACAAACACTGAGATAAAGAGCGCTTGTAATATCTTATCTTTAAACTGAGCCAAAAACTCGAAGCCATCTAATCCAAACTGTGATGGGAAAAAGCTATATCCATGTTGAAGGATGCTCTTTTCATCTGTGATGGAAATCATGATGACAAAGATAAAGGGCAAGATACAAGAGAGAGCAATCAATCCAGAAATAATACTGAAGAAGATATCTGCCTTCTTACTAAAGGAGTGAATGCCGACATTATCAATTTTTGCTTTTTTAATTTTTTCTGCCATGCTTTCCTCCTTTCTAGAATAGTGCTGAATTTGGATCGACTCGTCTTGCGAGTATATTTGATAAGATAACGAGAATTAAACCGACAACTGACTGATAAAGACCAGCTGCTGATGCCATACCAATATCCGCTGTCTGAGTCAAACCATTATAGACATAGACGTCTAGTACGTTGGTTACATTATAGAGCTGACCAGCATTGTGTGGGATTTGGTAGAAAAGACCGAAGTCTGCACGGAAGATGTTTCCGACTGCAAGGATGGTCAAAACAGTTATCAGCGGTGTCAACTGTGGAATCGTTACATTGCGAATCCGTTGCCACTTGCTAGCCCCGTCCACTGTTGCTGCTTCGTAGTAGGTAGGGTCAATTCCCATGATAGTCGCATAGTACATGACACTGCTATATCCGAATCCTTTCCAGATACCTAGGAAAAGGAGAAGATATGGCCAAATACCTAAGTCAGCGTAGAAGTTAATTTCCTTCAATCCGATGGAAGAAAGGAAGTGGTTGATCACACCCTTGTCAATGTTGAGGAATGCATCTGTAAAGAAACTGATGATAACCCATGACAAGAAGTACGGGAACAACATAGACGTTTGGAAAATTTTAACCATTCTCTTAGAACGAAGCTCACTGAGGATGATAGCAATTCCAACCGACACAATCAAACCAATAAAGATGAATCCAAGGTTGTAAAGGACGGTATTTCGAGTAATGATAAAGGCATCTTTAGAACTAAACAAGAACTTAAAGTTATCGAGGCCGACCCACTTACTATTCATAATACTGTGGATAAATCCTTCACCACTCATATGGTAATCTTTAAAGGCGACCACATTTCCAAATACTGGGATATAGAAGAATAGAATCAACCAAAGTGCCCCTGGTAAAACCATCAAGAGAAAAATCCAGTTATCTCTCAAGGTCTTTGAAAACTTTTTCATAATTTCCTCCCATTTTATTCCTAAAAACTGATTTCATCGAATTTTTAGGTTTGATAACGATTACATAATTAGTATACTCTTATTTTAAGAATAGTTTAAACTACTAATTATAGAAAAAACTCCACAAATTATTTTATGTGGAGAAGTTTTTTATAAGAAATAGGTTTCACGAGAAACACTCTGAACAGGGGACACTATTCTTGTTTTTATACTCAATGAAAATCAAAGAGCAAACTAGGAAGCTAGCCGCAAGCTGCTCAAAGCACTGCTTTGAGGTTGCAGATAAAACTGACGAAGTCAGTAACATCTATACGGCAAGGCGAAGCTGACGTGGTTTGAAGAGATTTTCGAAGAGTATTAAGTCGTATAAATCGTCGATGCGGTCGCAATGGTGTGCCACTGGTTGGCTGTTGTGGCTGCAAAGTCCTTGTCTCCATAAAAATCATTAAATGGAAGGATTTCAACTTCTAATTCTTCGATACGGTCAATCTGACCTGCCAGATAAGCCTCGATGCGACTCTCTGCTCGCTTGATTCTTTGTAAGAGTCCGCCCATACGGATATCAACCGTATCCAAACCAAAGACCTTGTTTTCTTTCAGCCATTGTTGACTAAAGAGTTTGTGGAAGGTTTCAATCTCACTTCTGAGTTTTGGTAATTCTTCTCTGGCGATTTGCTGCAAGCTGACTTTGTCACCGACTTTATAAGTTTCACGAATGCGTCGTCCTACATCAACCTTGCTACTTAAAATAGCATTCAACTGAGCCTGAGTTTCAAAGAGATAGGCGTAGATGCCTGCTTTGTCTTTGATAGCATCAAGGGTCTCAGCGGCCTGAGCGAAGTGCGGTTTGTCCTGTTCAGGTGTCGTGTGTCGATCAAGAATCGGACAGAGAACATCCTGATAAAGGACATAGCGGTTAGGATTGATACCACTGAGATTGCCTGGTAGATCTGGCAAGAGGTTGGCTAGGTCAATCTGCATGAAATCCTCAACTGATAGACCCGTATTGGTCTTGAAGTGTGCAGACAAACGGTCTAGGTCATTGCGGTAGCTGAGTTCTGCCCAGATTTGCAAGCTTGGGAGAATAGAAAACTGGGCTGTTTCCCCACCATTGTCCCCCCAACCTGTCACGATAACTTCTTTGATCTGATTAGCACGACAGGCTTTATTGGCCTCGATAGCCACTAGACGGCTGAAATGGTTGTGTGGGGTAAAACCAATCCACTTCCAAGCACCACCTGCAAAGGCGATATCTTGGCTAATCTTGTGGTGATTGCGGAAATTACGATTGTACTTTTCTTCGCTGTCCTGGTAATAATCCCAATAAACCAAGGTTACACGATCTTTGAGACGGTCTAGGTAGACACGAGTTTCCTCAGGAATTTCCACATCGCGGTCATACTGGCCATCTGCTGACATGAGTTTGAAGAACATGTCACTCCACATCTGGCAGTGGAAACCATATTTGTCAGCAATATCCAGCACGCGCTCCAAGTGTTGACACATGAGGAGACTACGGTCCACAACACCGTTCAAAATGAGGTAGCGTCCCAAACCAACCAAGTGAGCTTCGTCCATCCCGATATTGACCTTGCGTGTCTGCAGTTTAGACAGAGTGGCAAACATCCCGTCAATCAAATCATAAACCTTTTCTTCACCGATAAGGAGAATGTCCTCTACATCACGGAGTTCTTGCACTTCTTTGACACCCCATTTAACGAAGGCCGACAAATGAGCCAAGGTCTGGATGCAAGGCACAAAGGTCATATCAAACTGCTGGGCATGGGCTTCGATTTCCTGCAACTCCTCTGTTGAATAGGCTCCACGGAAGTAACCAAAGTATGGTTGCCCCTCAATCTGGTAGGTGTCTTCCATGTAAAGCTCAAAGGTTGAGTAGCCCATGAGAGCCAAAACCTCAATCATCTGCTTAGCTGAAGCTACATTTAGCACTGCATTTCGGGAACAGTCTGCCATGTAAGCCAAATCTTCGTAAGCAGCTTGTTCTTCAATCTCTACCTTATCACCTTCCACTAGAGCTGTTGCCAATAAGGACAAGGCGCGGTAAAGTTGGTGAGGTTTGCGATAAGTCAGTTGATAGTGGCCATCCTCACCCTTGATAGAGATAGAGGCTTGGTCAGACTGAGCGACTGCTACCTCTACATCTGCTAGCGAAATATGCTTTTTAAGCAACTCTAATGCTTGCTCTTGTTTGGGACTAAGTCCTGTAAAAATTACCATTGGTTTTCCTCCTGCAACCAGTTGACAAGGGCACCATAGAGATTGGCATCTGCATGATAGGTGCAAGCTTGGATAACTGGTGCGACTGTGTATTCTTCGTAGGTTTCGACAAATGCATCGACAGCTTTTTTGACACCTTGGATAAAATCTGGATTTTGACTGATAGAGCCTCCCAGACTAATGACATCTGGATCGATCAGATACTGGATATTGAGCAAGCCTTGAGCCAGATTACGGTTCATGCGCTCAATGGCTTCTTGACAAAGGGCATTGCCTGCTGCAGCTTCTTGGTAAATCTTGCGACCGTCCCAGTCAGTCTGACCTGACTTTTCAATTACGTAGCGGACCATGTTTCCTGTAGATGCTAGTTGCGACCAGTTGTTGAGCTTTTCTGCTGGTGCAATGATTGTCATATAGCCAAACTCACCACCTAAGCCGTGGCGACCTCGGTGAAGTTTGCCATTGATAATCATAGCTCCGCCGATTCCTGTCCCAATCACGACACAGGCTGCATTTTCAATCTCTGGATGAGCTAGCAGTTCACTAAGTCCAACACAGTTGGCATCATTTTCTAGATGGACAGGGAGTTGATGATGAGCAAGGGCCTCATACCAAGAAAAACCGTGAATATAAGGTACGGCACTGATTCCCTCAATTACACCTGTTTCTTGATTGACCGCGCCTGGAACGCTCATGGCAATGCCCTTATAATCTTTCTCTGCCAAGCATTTGTCTAGCCATGCCAGTAAATCTTCTAGGGTTTCTGGTGTCGGTGTACTTGTCTTATCTAGTATTTTTCCATCAGGAGTCAGACTGGCAAACTTAATCCCAGTCCCTCCGATATCAATGGTTGCAATGGTCATATTTTCACCAAAAAAGGGACGAATCAGTAGTTAATCCTTACTCTTTCGCCCCTCCTTTCTATCTCATAGTATTCGTTATCAAACACTTTAAAACTGTTAAATGTCTTCTTTTTTAATCAATTCTGTACGAATTTCTTGTGGAGCCAATAGTCCTGAATGAACTGGATATGGTCGTTCAAGTAAGTCCAGAATGGTTTGTTGGTGTTCAGATATGCGCACATTTTCTTGGCTCATATTGTAGTAACGGAGGACATATCCTTCTTCATTTTCCGCCACTTTAAAGGCTGTTGGGCAAACTTGTGGTAAGCTGAGTGCCGCATGACTCAAGAGGCTACCAGTCGCAGCAACACTTCCTTCTTGTTTAGCAACCTGAAGGCTAGTGAATGGTGTTTGGAAGGCTTTGGCACGACGGAAAGCTGAGAAGCGTTCTTGCGCTTGGTGGCATTCAAGAGCAAACTCGACTTCAAACTCACGCAAGCACTGAGCCTCTGGCGTTGGGAAGTAACCCCAGTCACCTAGCTCGCCTGAAGCACGAAGGATGGTCACTGCAATGGTATCGTCTCCAAGGATTTCATACTCGTGCAATCCTTTATTGGCCACCGTCACTCCGTTTTCATCATCATAAAGGCTGACAAAGGCTTGTTGGTGTTGTGGATTTTCAGGATTTTCCCAAGAAGCAGCTGGTTTATTTGGTCGTGTCACCACCTCATAGATGCTTTCAGAGTCATTGCTTGGACGTGTGTTATGAGTCTTGACCAAGAGACGGATACGGTGGTCCTTGGCTGTGTTAGTAAAGCGAGTCTTGAAGCGTATTTGTGGATTATCAACAAAGACGGTCATCTCTGTTTCAAGAAGAATGCTTGCCAATTCTTCTGAGCGCCCAGCTTCACGCGTCATAAACTCGATGATGCCTCTTTGTTCTGCATCTAATTTTTCGTCTGCACTTACTGGAATTGTCAATTCATGCTTGAGCAAGACCTTAGCAAAACGAGCTGTATTTTCCAAGACTTCATAGCCTTTGAGTTCTGCGTAGATAGGCTCTGTTCCTTTTGGTTGGAAATAGATGTACTCATTTCCAATGTCACCACGGTCTTCAAAGCGAATAACATCTTCATAAGCTTCATGAGTTGTCTTGTCGTAGACCGTGATGTTTTCATCCACACTTACCGTTACAAATGGCGTATCAATCACTCCATTTTGGTAAATACCGTCACGGCCTTCTTGTTCTCCTTCAAGCAATTGGAAGGTTGTCCAAGAGAGAGGTGCTAGATGAACAGGGACTGTCACGCGCACTTGTCGAGCGATACGAGCCTGACGGAACTTGTCTTTTGGCAAATCATACTCAAAATTAGCTCCCAGATCTTCGATTTTCGCTTCTACAGCATGGCCTTCCAAGTCTTCGACACGGTAGTTTGGCAAGGTCAAGGCTGCCATTTTCTTGTAGCCTTCTGTTGGGTGCAATTCCTTGAAATCACAAACCGCCACATCAATCACTGTGCTGACAGTGTCAACCTTGTCATGCAAGCCTGTATTGATGACCGTAAAGAGATGGTCGCTTTGAGCTTCGTGGGTTGCAATTTTACCCTTCCACTCGTTGAGAAGATTGGTCTTAACGAAGTTTCCGACTTGGTTGACCTTGGCAAAACGTGTTTCCATCTCACGGTGAACTTCGTCAATACTACAGCCACAGATACTGTCATGGGGCGCATTTTGTAGAAGGACTTTCCAAGCATAGGTCAACTGGTCCTTGTGGTTATGTCCGCCAGTGATGACCGTCAATGGTTCCACTACTTGTTCTAGCAAGTTGCTATTTTCTTGGAAAGCTTGTTTGAGGTAAATACGGGATGAAGAAGTGTTGGCAAGTGTGTACCAACCGTCTGTTTCCTGGCTCGTCAACTCACCTGTAACCGTAGATAGTTGCTCCGGCAGAGCACTTTCTACTGCGTGGATGTAGTCATCAAAGGAACTATGCACAAAGGTCACATCTGGAAAGAGTTCATTGGCCACACGAATGGCCTCACTCAGATTTCGCTGTACAGGCTGGTGGTCACATCCATTCATCATCAACCATTGGTTGGTCGAAGCGTAGTCACGCACGTCTGCCAATTTTTGTTTCCAGAAGATCAAGGCCTCGTCTTTATCAACTGGAATTTCATTTCCATTACTGTACCAGTTGGCAAAGAGGATACCGAGGACACGACTTCCGTCTGCACCCTGCCAGTACATTTCTGAAAACTGGGAAGTAAACTGCTCATCTTCGAGGACTTGGTTGTCAAATCCAATCGGCTTGACACCACGGCCAAAGGCTGCCACGTGAATGCCTGATTTTTGAAGAATTTGAGGAGCTTGCCCCATATTTCCAAAGGTATCTGGGAAGTAACCAATCTGGGTTGATTTGCCCCATTTTGCACATTCTGCTTGACCAATCAAGGTATTGCGAACATTGGCTTCGCTAGAAATCAAGTAGTCATCCTGCAAGATATAGAAAGGTCCAATCTTGAGCTTGCCTTGGTCAATGTAACCTTGGACTTTGTCGCGATTTTCAGGGCGAATTTCCAAGTAGTCATCGAGGACGATGGTTTGTCCATCCAGGTGGAAACTTTTGAATTCAGGGTCATTTTCAAAGAGATCAAACAGATTGTCAAAAAGTTCCACCAACTGCATACGGTGACTTTCAAAAGGCAAGTACCACTCACGATCCCAGTGACTATGTGAGATAATATGTACAACAACATTTTCCATGAAGTAAAACCTCATTCTAACTTAAATTTTTATTTTTAACGTTTTAAATGTGAATTTGTGATTCTTTCCTAGAATCAATTGAGCAAAAGCCTGCTCCTTATACTCAATGAAAATCAAAGAGCAAACTAGGAAGCTAGCCGCAGGCTGCTCAAAGCACTGCTTTGAGGTTGTAGATAGAACTGACGAAGTCAGCTCAAAACACTGTTTTGAGGTTGTGGATAGAACTTGACGAAGCCAGTAACCATACCCACGGCAAGGCGAAGCTGACGTGGTTTGAAGAGATTTTCGAAGATTATTAACGGATATCCAAGTAATCCAAGACCAACTCACAGAACATCATGTTGGCCCATGAGAACCATTCGCGAGAGTAGAGCGTTGGATCATCTACGTGGAAGCTTTCGTGCATGACACCTGTGCCACCATCGCAGGCAACGAGCTGATCGAGCAAGAATTTCTTCTCCGCCTTATCTCTTGTTGTCAAGCCTTGGATAGAAAGGGCGATTGGCCAGATATAGCGGTAGAAGGTATGAGAACTTCCGAGACCGCTAGCGTATTCTCCTTGGTAGAAGTATGGATTTTCAGGGCTCAGAATGGTACGACGAGTTGCTTGATACACTTCATCTTCAATGTCGCAATAGCCCAGATAAGGAGCAGCCAACAAACTTGGAACATTTGGATCATCCATGATGCTAGCATTTCCTAGACCATCCACTTCAAAGGCGTAAATCTTTTCACCCTTGCTATTGGTGGTGTAGGCATAGTTTTCGATCCCTTTTTGGATCTCTGCTTGCAGGCGTTTAGCGTCTGCGATGACACTCTCGCTATCAGCTAGATTCAATTCTGCAAAGATTTCTTGGACATAACCCAAGACAACGACCGCAAACATATTGGACGGAATCAAGTAGCTATACTGACAACAATCATCACTTGGACGAAAAGCTGACCAGGTCATACCTGTCAGGGCAAAGTCAGGTCCAAAGCCATCATTTACCAGAGTATCTTCCTTGCGGTCTGTATCGCGGACAAAACGATATGGAGAGTTGTTGTGGTCCTGCTCTACTGTCCAGAGATGAAGAATTTCCTTGGTCGCAGCGACAAAAGTTTCATCAAACTGGCTGGTTTCACCTGTTTCTTTCCAAAGGAGATAAGCCAGCTGCAAAGGATAGCAAAGCGAGTCCACCTCATACTTGCGTTCCCAGATCCAGCCGTTAAGATCTGTGTAGTCAGTCTCGTGGTGGCCCTTCCAGTTCTCCTCAATGTTAAAGGAATTGGCATAAGGATCCTTGAGTACCAAGGTCATCTGACGCTTGACCAAACCTGCAATGGTCTGACGCAAGAGAGGATCTCTTTTAGCCACATGAAGATAGGGTCTGAGTTGGGCAGTCGAATCCCGAAGCCACATGGCAGGAATATCTCCTGTCAATACAAAGGTTGAACCATCTTCTAGAATCTCAACCGTATTGTCCAAGGTGTCGGTATAGCAACGCTCAAAGACATCCACCCACTCGGGATGATCCTTAGCCCGCTCCGCTACTTCATCTAGCCACTCTCTGACGATTTCTTTAGAATAAACCATTTTAAATTTTACCTCTTTCAAACAAGTTTCATGTTCAGTATAAAAAAAATCACCCCTAAAAGATATACACAAACTAAAGTCGTTTTGAAACAAACTTATGAAAAAAAGTTGGGGCTCTGCCCAACTTTTTATTCACTTTTCTTTTCTTCGAAAACCTTATAACCCTCGGTAGCCAGTTCTGCTTTTAGACCCTCTAAATCTTTTGATCCCCAGCTTGATACCTTAGAAGCAGCATCAAGATCTAGATTGCCATCTTTCAAAAGGTAAGCTTGATAACCATAGTATTTGTAACGAACTTCTTTTGAGTTGCCACTTGACCAAGTTACTTTATAGACTGTAATCAACGAAACTTTTCCATTTGATTTTTTGTTCTCTTCTGGGATAACTTTCAAATAGCTGCCTTGCGACTCTAAAGTGTAGATGCTAAAGGAGCTATTTTGATGTTCAGACTTGCTATAATCATCATTCTTTTTCAGAAGATCCGCAAAATTCTTCACATCTTTTAGGTCCTTCAAACCTTCAACCGTCACCTCGACCTTGTTGTTGTCAACAACTTTTCCTTTTGATTTCAACTCATTGATATAGGTCACACTAACAGTAAGAGTAACTGTATCTCCGTTCTTCAAGTTAGTCGGACGTTTGTTATCTTCAAAGTTGAAATAGCCATCTTTATTAGGTTTTTCTGTAATGGACGCTATGCCATACCCATTAAATCCAGTAAATGTCACAGGAGTTTCTTTGAGCAAATCCGCTGTTGATACTTTCTCATACTCTTTCAAGTCAGCAACCTTAAAGGTTTTCTTTTCTGCTTTGACTGCCGCACTTTGAGAATTCGTAGCGATCGTAAAGGTAACCTCATCACCATTTTTAAGTTCACTAGTCCGATCGAAATTAAATTGGACGCTCGTAATCATCGCTTCAGCTTTTTGTAACATGGCTGCTAGTTTCGGATTTCTACTCACTTCCGAATAAGCCACAGGATCTTTTTGAGCCAAAGCTTTCGCTTGATTATTGTTAAATCCAGCCTTTCGATAAGACAATTCTTCGATTTTAGATGCGATTTCTTCGCTGTTATAAGTTAACTTCCCAGTTTCTTCATATCCTGAAAATTGAACCTTTACTTCATCTATAATACTCTTTGGTTGTGAGTCATAAATATTGTAGCCAACGAAAGCGACAATCGCAAGCACAACAATAGCAAGCACTGCAATGATTTCCTTGCGCTTTGTTTGCAATAAGGTTTGAAGGCTGATTCCTTCTTGCTTCGGTTCTACCACTTGATCACTTTTCGACTCTTCCTCAATGTTAGGCTGATCTTCTTTGTGACCTTGCTCAATTGTTTCTGTCAGCTCGGGAGTCTGCTCCGTCACCTTTTCTACCAATTCATCATTGGCAGGATTCTTTTCAAATTCACTCATGATAATCTCCTTTCTTGGCCTCATTCTAACAGAAAAGAGTATATTTGTAAATCTTATTTAGATATTTATGCACTTATTTTAACTTTTAGCTATCTTCCTTTATTTTTGTGTTATACTGTATACAAAAATGTTTACAGAAAGTTAGTTTATGAAACCACTACTTGAAACCATCGATACCCGCTTTGGTACTGCTAGCAAGCATGCCTTCTCTCGGGGAAATACCCTACCATACACAGGCGTGCCTTTTGGGATGAATTATTTTGTGCCCCAGACCAGTGATCAGGAGGGAGCTTGGTTCTTCGATCCGCATCTGCCTATCTTTCAGGGGATTCGCTTAACCCACCAGCCTAGCCCTTGGATTGGGGACTACTCATGGCTCCTTCTGACATCTGTCACAGGTCAGCTTGGGGGAGACAGTCTCTTTCACCGCCAGTCTTCTTATGATATAGATAAAGCTTGCTTCCAGCCTCACTATTTGAAACTCTTTTCTCTGCGCTATCAGATTGAAACCCAGCTCACACCGACTTGCTATGGCGCTTCTATTCGTTTGGAGCAAAAGCAAGGCAAAGCCCTCGCCCTCTATCTTCACGCAGAAGATGAACTGACAGTGGAGCAGGTAGATAAGCGGACTCTGGCCCTCAGACAAGAAGGCAAAACAGAGACCAATAAAAATCCACTGATACTCTTCACCGCCCTAAAAATAAATACGGAGATTCTTGCTGTCAGCCAAGAAAGCAGAGACTGGCGAATTGACCTCGCAGATAGCCATGCTGAAATCCAACTAGCGACTTCCTTTATTTCTCCTTCTCAAGCGCTGCTTAATCTACCTCAAACGGACTTTGATAGCTGTAAAGCAAGTGCGAAAGCGAACTGGGAAAATCTCCTCCACCGTTTTGATATCGTGGAGACAGGTGAAGCCGACCGGACCTTCTTTAACCACTGCCTCTACAGACTTTTCCTCTTCCCACAGACATTTTATGAGGTGAACGAGTCAGGGCAGGCCATCCACATGGATTTGTCTACTGGTACTGTCAAGCCTGGTGTCCTCTTTAGCAACAATGGTTTCTGGGATACCTTCCGCACCACCTTCCCTCTCTTTGCCCTTATTATACCAGAACACTATCACCGCTTTCTAGAAGGTTTCCTCAATAGCTACCGTGATACTGGATTCCTGCCTAAATGGCTAGCTCCAGATGAACGTGGTATGATGCCAGGGACTCTATTGGACGGCATTATCGCAGATAGCGCCTGTAAGGATATGGCTCCCGAATTGGAAGAAGAACTCCTCCAAGCCATGCTGGAGACAGCCACCAAGTCTGACCCTCTTGGCATCAACGGTCGCCACGGTTTAGCTCAATACCAAGAATTAGGTTATCTCTCTACTGACCACCACGAAAGCGTCAGCCACACCCTAGACTACGCCTATAGTGATTTTTGCATCGCCAGCTGTGCCGAAAAACAAGGTCAGAATGACATCGCCCAGACTTATAAGGTCGCGTCGCAGAATTACCGTCATCTCTTTGACTCTGAGAAAGGCTATATGCGTGCGCGAGATCGTCAAGGCAACTTCCGACCTGACTTCTCTCCTTACAGTTGGGGACGAGACTACGCCGAATGTTCAGCCATTCAAGCTACTTTAGGCGTCCTCCACGACATCCCCGGCTTAATCCAACTGATGGGTGGAAAAGAAGCCTTTAGCCACTACCTTTTGAAAGCCTGTCAGGATGCTCCTCTCTTTGAAACGACCGGCTATGGTTACGAGATTCACGAGATGAGCGAGATGGCTACTGCTCCCTTTGGACAAATCGCCATTTCCAACCAGCCTAGCTTCCACATCCCTTATCTCTTCCGCTACAGTGACTACCCTGACTACACTGCTCTACTCATCAAGACCTTGCGTCAAAAAGCTTTTCACCCAAGCTGGCAAGCCTATCCTGGCGATGAGGATAATGGCAGTCTCTCTGCTTGGTACATCTGGTCGGCTCTCGGTTTTTATCCGACCTGTCCGGGCAAGACCAGCTATGATCTCGGAATCCCCCTCTTTGATCATCTCCGTGTCTACCTGGCTAAAGAAAATAAATGGTTGGATATCTATGCTGAACAAAACTACAGCCATTTTAACTTTGTCAAAGAGTGTCGATTGGACAAGACCTCTGTATCTAGCATCCAACACCAAGAACTCTTGAAAGCTGAGCAACTGAACTTCACCCTCAGCTGGTTACCAAATCACTAATAACCAAAAGAACCTTTGCGCGGTGCAAAGGTTTTTTTATGAAACTTGGACTTGAAGTTGATCTACAAGCTGACCACCCACCGTTAGATTCAGATAGAAATCCAAGGTCTTATCAGCAGCAAAATACAGGGTTGGTATGGTCAAATCTTTTTTGCTTTCCCCATCTTGAAACGCAAGGACTTGAATCTCGTCCTGATAGGCGACACCATGCACACCAGTCCCCGGTTGAATCGAAATCTTAGCCTCTAAAGAACCACTACATTCTCTGCGCTTAACTGTAAAATAGGCATTTTCTCCCTTGGTCACAGCGAGACTGTTTTCTGAAAACTCCAGTTGCTGAACAGCTTCTTTTTTTGACAAGCTAGGTGTTTTATAAAGTGAAATCTTAGTTAATACTGGCAAATCCTGTGCCTCTGTGATGATTACACGTACCTTCTGAGCCTCTACCATGGATCCGCGTAAAAGGCGTTTATAGCCTACTGTAAATCCTGATCCAAACTCCTGCCAGACACCATCCAACTCTACCTGAACATGGAAAGCAGCGATTCGTTGCCCTAGCTTCAAATCTTCTCTTAACTCAATTACATCAAAAGTTTTAGGTGACTCTAAATCGAGCTCTAACTGAATTGGCAGTTCTGCATCACTTGCCCAAGAACTAGTCTCCAGTCCATCTGTCAGATGGTGACAGGCAAAGTCTGCGGAGAGAGTAGGACCAGATACCGCAGCTCCCAGAGCCAAATCTTCTTTATAGAGCTCATTGCGATAAGCCGCAAATTCATAAAGGCGTTCAATATCCTTTGCATCAAATAGCCCATCTTGATTCGGCGGAATATTGAGCAAGAGTGGAGTTCCCCGGCCCACCGAGTGAAAGTAGATTTCGACCAACTCCTCAAGAGACTTAGGATCCTGGTCCTCATGGTAAAACCAACCTGGACGGATGGAAACATCTGCCTCTCCGATTGAAAAAATCGTGCCTGAGGAATCTCCGTGCTGAAGATAGTCCAGCTCTGCTTCTGTTCCTAGTTTGTCAGGATTCACCTTTTGCCACAGTGGATCCCCTGCATAGCCCCGTTCATTGCCAATCCAGCGAATACTAGTTCCCTCAGTTGAGAAAATCAAACAATCGCCCTGCAAGTCACGAATGGTTTCAAACCAAGTCTCAAACTCATAGTTGACCTGCTGGGCCCCTTCCCCTCGAGCACCATCCATCCAAACCTCAGCGAACTTACCAGCATTCCCATAGTCAGGATTTGATAAGATTTCCTTCAACTGAGCCAGATAATAGGCATTGTAGTCTGCTTCTCGGTCCACATGATAGAGGGGACTATGGGCATCCCAAGGAGATAAATACACTCCCATGTCCATGTCAAACTCAGTTGCAGCTTGGGAAACTTCAAGGAGCAAATCCCCCTTTCCATCCCTCCAAGGGCTAGCCTTAACCGAATAATCGGTATGAGCAGTTGGGTAGAGGACAAAACCATCATGGTGCTTGACCACCAAAATCAGCTTTTTAAAACCTGTTTCTTTGAGCACCCGAACCCACTCACGCGCATCCAACTTGGTCGGGTTAAAGCGTTCAGGCTCCTCCTGACCTGTTCCCCATTCCTGGTCATAAAAGGTATTTGGACCAAAATGGATGAAGGCTGCTAGCTCATCTCCCAGATAAGCTAGCTGGGCCTGACTTGGTAATGGTCCATGCGGTTTTATTTTTGTCATCATCTCATATCTCTTTCTCTGATTATTTCTCTTGTTCCCAAAGTTATCCACAGGTTGTGGATAAGAAAACCTGCCTAAAAATTAGCTTTCCCAAACTCCAGCTCTTAGACTTTGAAACTGTCACCCTCAGGCTGCCTGCTCAAATCCCCACTGCGATACGATTTCTACCAGAAAACTAGCTCGTTACTAGTTGCCGATACTATTCTCAAGATAGCTCTAGTTTACTAACTGAATGTCCTGCTCTCCCCAGACTTATCCACAACTTGTGAATAAACCATTCTTCCTAGTTGTTACCTCGTTGACTATAACAAAAAATCTAGGTAGCGTCAATAAGACAAGGCTGTCTTCCTAAATACTCAGAAAAGATTCTATAATTTGTACAATATACATTTTACACTTTCCGTAAGAAAGGCTTTTCAGATAGATTTCATATAATTTACCATCATTCTTTCAATTACAACCTCAGCCGAATCCCTTATTAATTCTATGTATGAAAGTAATTTTTTCATCTCAAATCATAAAATTTAATATAAAATTTTAAAAATTTTTCTATTCGTTTTATTGTATGTATATCCATTTTATCTTTGTTTTCTATCCCCTACTGCATATTAACATAAAACACTATAAAAACCATATTTTGTCGAAATTTTCTCTATATTTTCGTCCTTGACAAGCATTATTGTTTGTGTTATAACGAACATGTAAGCGGTATCAAAAAGGTATCAAAGCAAAATTTTAAAGGAGGAAACCACATGTCTTCACATCCAATTCAGGTATTCTCAGAAATTGGGAAACTGAAAAAAGTTATGTTGCATCGTCCGGGCAAAGAGTTGGAAAACTTAATGCCGGACCACCTCGAGAGGCTACTCTTTGATGACATCCCATTTTTAGCGGACGCCCAGAGTGAGCACGACGCTTTTGCTCAGGCACTTCGTGACGAAGGAGTCGAAGTCCTTTACCTAGAGCAACTGGCTGCTGAATCATTGACTACTCCAGAAATCCGAAATCAATTCATCGAGGAATATTTAGACGAAGCCAACATCCGTGGCCGTCAAACTAAGATTGCAATTCGCAAGCTCCTCCAAGACATAGAAGACAATCTCGAATTAATCGAAAAAACCATGGCTGGGGTTCAAAAAACAGAACTCCCTGAAATCCCTGAATCAGCAAAAGGATTAACCGACTTAGTTGAGTCAGATTATCCATTTGCTATCGATCCTATGCCCAACCTCTACTTCACTCGCGATCCGTTTGCCACAATTGGGCATGCTGTATCGCTCAACCATATGTATGCCGACACCCGTAACCGCGAGACCCTCTACGGTAAATACATTTTTAAATACCACCCCGTTTACGGTGGCCTTGATTTGATTTACAATCGTGAAGAAACGACACGCATCGAAGGAGGCGATGAACTTGTTCTCTCTAAAGATGTTCTAGCTGTAGGTATTTCTCAACGGACGGATGCGGCATCTATAGAAAAACTACTTGTCAACATCTTCAAAAAAAATGTTGGCTTCAAAAAAGTATTGGCCTTTGAATTCTCAAACAGCCGTAAGTTCATGCACTTGGATACTGTCTTTACTATGGTGGACTACGATAAATTTACTATCCACCCAGAAATCCAAGGCAACCTCCGAGTCTTCTCTGTGACCTATGAAAATGAAGAATTGCAAATCGTCGAAGAAAAAGGCGATCTAGCAGAACTCCTTGCCCAAAACCTCGGTGTTGAGAAGGTAACCCTCATCCCATGTGGGGACGGAAACATCGTTGCTGCTGCTCGTGAACAATGGAATGACGGTTCTAACACCCTTGCAATCGCACCAGGTGTGGTAGTTGTTTATGAACGCAATACCGTTACCAATAAGAAACTGGAAGAATACGGTCTTCGCCTCATTAAGATTCGCGGAAGGGAATTGGTACGTGGCCGTGGTGGACCTCGTTGCATGTCTATGCCGTTTGAACGCGAAGAAATTTGACTTCCTCACCCTTCTGATAGATAGACAGATTATACTTGGCCAAGTCCCTTAGGACGAAGTATTAGAAAGAGGTTATCATGACACATTCCCTATTTCAAGGACGTAGTTTTCTAGCAGAAAAAGATTTTAGCCGAGCAGAGCTCGAATACCTTATCGGTCTTTCAGCTCACTTGAAAGACCTCAAAAAACGTAATATCGAACACCGCTATCTAGCAGGCAAAAACATTGCTCTCTTGTTTGAAAAGACTTCTACTAGAACCCGGGCTGCTTTTACAACAGCAGCCATTGACCTAGGTGCACATCCTGAATACCTAGGTGCCAACGATATCCAACTTGGCAAGAAAGAATCAACTGAAGATACCGCTAAAGTTCTCG
This sequence comes from Streptococcus sp. Z556, assembly GCF_053010225.1. Taxonomy (NCBI): domain Bacteria; kingdom Bacillati; phylum Bacillota; class Bacilli; order Lactobacillales; family Streptococcaceae; genus Streptococcus; species Streptococcus sp. Z556. Next base: position 30,588 of record NZ_JBRKNU010000003.1, on the reverse strand, counting down.
GCAGCATGTTCGACGGAATTGAATTTCGTGGTTTTAGCCAGGATATGGTAGAAGAATTGGCTCAGTATTCTGGCGTTCCTGTTTGGAACGGCTTGACTGACAAATGGCACCCAACTCAAATGTTGGCCGACTACCTCACAGTACAAGAAAACTTTGGTCATCTAGAAGGATTGACCTTGGTCTACTGTGGAGATGGTCGTAACAACGTTGCCAATAGTCTCCTTGTGACGGGAGCGATTCTCGGAGTCAACGTACATGTCTTCTCTCCAAAAGAACTCTTCCCTGACCAATCTGTCGTAGAATTGGCAAAAGGATATGCAAAAGAAAGCGGCGCCCACATCCTGATTACAGAAGATGCTGATGAGGCTGTCAAAGGAGCTGACGTCCTCTACACTGACGTTTGGGTATCTATGGGTGAAGAAGACAAATTTGCTGAGCGGGTTGCCCTACTCAAACCTTACCAAGTCAACATGGAGTTGGTGAAGAAAGCTGGAAACGACAAGTTGATTTTCCTTCACTGCTTGCCAGCCTTCCACGACACCAATACCATTTACGGTAAACAAGTAGCTGAAAAATTTGGCGTAGAAGAAATGGAAGTAACGGACGAAGTCTTCCGCAGTCAATACGCACGACACTTTGATCAAGCAGAAAATCGGATGCATACCATCAAAGCTGTCATGGCAGCGACTCTTGGAAATCTCTATATTCCCAAAGTCTAACATTTAGTAACCAAGCACCTTAGGGACTCCGGCTAGTAAGCATTACAATCCATATTTCTAGAAATAAGAAGTTCGTTTAATCAATTGCCACCTCTAAACAAACCTTCCTATCATCCTTTTATCACTAGTCTAGTCCCTTTGGTGGTTTAACCCACTCTTATCCATTTTTGAACTCCCTTCGTCCAGATTACCTCAATGCATCTACCTCTCACCTCATCAGAATAGTGCTTGCTCCAAGCATCCAACCTTGGTCTTGCTTTCAATCTTTTCTTTGAGGTCTGATAGGTTTGTATCTTAGTGAAAGGAGAGATCATGTCTCATCGGAAAATCGTCGTCGCCTTAGGCGGAAATGCCATCCTCTCCACAGATCCCTCTGCCCAGGCTCAGGAAGCTGCTCTGGTAGAAACAGCTCGTTATCTGGTCAAACTGATTCAAAACGGGGATGAACTCATCATCACCCATGGCAACGGCCCTCAGGTTGGAAATCTCCTGCTCCAACACTTGAAGGCTAATTCTGAAAAAAATCCTGCCTTTCCACTGGATTCTCTAGTCGCTATGACCGAGGGCAGTATCGGTTTTTGGCTCCAAAACGCCTTGGAAAATGCCCTAGTAGACGCTAACATCGAAAAGAACGTCGCCTCTGTAGTCACTCAAGTCATCGTCGACAAGGACGACCCAGCATTCGCTGATCCAAGCAAACCAATCGGTCCTTTCTATAGCGAAGAAGAAGCAAAAGCAGAAAGTGAAAAGACAGGTGCTACCTTTAAGGAAGATGCTGGTCGGGGATGGCGTAAGGTAGTCGCTTCACCTAAACCAATTGGCATCAAAGAAATCAATAGCATCCGTACTTTACTCAATGACGGACAAATCGTCATCGCTGCTGGCGGTGGAGGCATTCCTGTCATTGAAAATGAAAACGGTTACTTGGACGGTGTTGAAGCCGTTATAGACAAAGACTTTGCTTCTCAACTGCTGGCAGAATTGGTTGAGGCAGATGTTTTTATCGTGCTCACTGGCGTAGACTACGTCTACATCAACTACAATAAACCAAATCAAGAAAGGCTGGAACGCGTTACCGTTAGTCAACTTCAAGAATACATCAAACAAGGACAATTTGCTCCAGGTAGCATGCTACCCAAGGTCGAAGCTGCCATTGACTTTGTCACCCACCACCCTGCTGGTAAGGCTGTTATCACCTCACTCAGCAATCTCGGTGCCCTGATTGAATCCGAAAGTGGAACAATTATTGTGAAAGACTAGTCGATTTTTAAACAAGCTTGATTAGGAGTACACAGGCAGACCAACATCATTCGTTTTATACTTTGTGACATAGTTTAGGAGGAAAAACAAATGAGTGAAAATACAAAAAAAAGGTTCCAAATGCCGTCATCTTACACTGTTTTGATCATTATCATTGCTGTTATGGCAATCTTGACTTGGATCATCCCGGCAGGTAAGTATGATACAGACGAAGCAGGTAACCTCATTGCAGGTACCTATCAAACCGTTACCTCTAATCCCCAAGGGATTTACGATGTTTTAATGGCTCCGATTCGGGCTATGCTCGGTCACGAACCTACAAAAGCCGCTATTGACGTTGCCTTCTTTATCCTCATGGTTGGGGGATTCCTTGGCGTTGTCAATGCAACTGGCACACTAGATGTTGGTATTGCCTCTATTGTTAAGAAATACAAGGGACGCGAAAAAATGCTGATCCTCATCCTCATGCCCCTCTTTGCACTAGGAGGAACAACTTATGGTATGGGTGAAGAAACCATGGCATTTTACCCACTCCTCGTCCCTGTGATGATGGCTGTTGGTTTCGATAGCATTACTGCTGTTGCCATTATCCTACTCGGTTCTCAAGTTGGCTGTCTCGCCTCTACACTCAATCCATTCGCAACTGTTATCGCTTCTGATACGGCAGGCGTATCTTCTATGGACGGTGTCATTCTCCGGATTATTTTCTGGATTGTGATGACGGGTATGAGTACCTACTTCGTTTACCGCTATGCAGAAAAAATTCAAAAAGATCCTACAAAATCACTCGTTTATTCTCAAAGAGAAGAAGACCTCAAACATTTCAAAGTCACTGACAATGATGATGCTCCATCTGTCTTGAGCAAGAAACAAAAACATGTACTTGCCTTGTTCATCTTGACCTTTATCATCATGATCGCCAGCTTTATCCCTTGGGTAGACTTGCATATCACCTTGTTTGAAGATATGAAGAACTGGTTGATCGGTCTTCCTGTTGTCGGTGGAGTGATCGGCTCATCTGCTCAACCTTTTGGTAGTTGGTACTTCCCTGAAGGGGCTATGCTCTTTGCCGTCATGGGGATCCTCATCGGTATCGTATACGGCCTCAAGGAAAGTAAAATCATCTCTACCTTTATGAATGGTGCAGCAGATCTTCTCACAGTAGCCTTGATTTGTGCGGTAGCCCGTGGTATCCAAGTTATCATGAATGACGGTATGATCACTGCGACAATCCTTCACTGGGGCGAAGTCGGCCTTCAAGGTCTCTCACCTCAAGTCTTTATCGTCTTGACCTACCTCTTCTACCTCCCTATGTCCTTCCTTATCCCATCTTCATCAGGTTTAGCTAGTGCTACAATGGGTATCATGGCACCACTCGGTGAGTTTGTCAATGTCAAGGCAAGCCTCATCATCACTGCCTACCAATCTGCATCTGGTGTACTTAACCTCATCACTCCTACTTCTGGTATTGTGATGGGAGCTCTCGCACTCGGTCGTATCAGCTTAGGAACTTGGTGGAAATTTGTTGCGAAACTCATTATCACTATCGTGATTGTGAGCATGCTTCTGCTTATCCTAGGCACCTTCCTGCCATTCCTATAAAATAGTGCGAGGTAAAACGAATGACCGTCTACATCACTGATTCTATTAAACAAAGCTTTGTAAAGAGCCTACAAATCTTGATTTCTTATCCATCTGTTCTTCACGAAGGGGAGCAGGGGACACCTTTTGGACAAGCTATTCAAGACGTCCTAGAAAAGACGCTGGAAATCTGCCATGAACTTGGCTTTCGAACCTATATTGATCCCAAGGGCTATTATGGCTATGCCGAGGTTGGCGAGGGAGAGCTCCTTGCCATCCTCTGTCACTTGGATGTTGTACCTGCAGGAGATCTATCAGATTGGCAGACGCCACCATTTGAAGCAAGCATTAAAGAAGGAATCCTCTACGGAAGAGGGGCACAGGACGATAAAGGTCCTTCACTGGCAGCTCTCTACGCAGTGAAAAGCTTGCTTGACCAAGGCATCCAATTTAAGAAGCGCGTGCGTTTTATCTTTGGTACGGATGAAGAAACCCTTTGGAGATGTATGGCACGCTACAATGCCCTCGAAGAAACAGCCAGTATGGGATTCGCCCCTGATTCGTCATTTCCTTTGACATACGCTGAAAAGGGGCTCCTTCAAGTCAAGCTTCATGGCCCCGGCTCTGATCAACTCAAGCTCGATATCGGAGGTGCCTTTAATGTCGTACCAGACAAGGCAAGTTACCAAGGTCCTCTTTATGAAGCGGTTTGTAGAGGTTTAACAGAAGCTGGTTATGATTACCAAACTGCAGACCAAACAGTGACTGTTATCGGTTTGCCCAAACATGCCAAAGACGCTAGTCAGGGTATAAATGCCGTCATTCGACTAGCCAGTGTACTCGCAAACCTTCACTCACATCCTACTCTCCATTTTCTAAGCGACAAAGCCGGGCAGGACGGCAAAGGGCTGAAAATATTTGGGGAGGTCGCTGATGAACCGTCCGGTTCCCTTTCCTTTAATGTTGCGGGCTTGACTATCAATCCCGATAGCTCCGAGATTCGGATCGATATACGCATACCTGTGCTAGCAGATAAGGAGAAACTGGTGGCACAGCTCACTCAGTGCGCCAAAGACTACCAACTTGACTACCAAGAATTTGACTATCTAGCACCCCTCTATGTCGCAAGAGATAGCCAACTTGTTACTACCCTTATGCAAGTCTACCTAGAAAAAACCGGAGATAAAACTCCTCCTCTCTCATCAGGTGGTGCTACCTTTGCCCGCACCATGCCAAACTGTGTAGCCTTTGGCGCTCTTTTTCCAGGAGCACAACAAACTGAACATCAGGCAAATGAAGCAGCTGTCCTAGACGATCTTTATCGCGCTATGGACATCTACGCAGAGGCGGTTTACCGTCTCGCAACCTAACCAGATAAAGTTTCTACCAAAAAATCCCGCAGATTTGCGGGATTTTTTCTTACATCAATGCGCCAACATTTCTTGGGCGATTTCTTGACCAGATAGCTTATCTGGATAGTAGGTTGGCCAGTTATCCATCTCCTCAAAGAGAGCTTCTTGACTGGTGCCCCCAAAGAAGATATGGAAATGTTCTGCCTTGACTGGGGCGATATTGTGGTCGCTAAACTGAACATACTTGAATTGTCCAGCATCTGCATCGGTCGCTTCAAAGAGGAAGCGCACCCCACGATTGCCTTTTTTATAGGTCAAGATTTTCTTGCCGACATACTTATACGTAAATTTCTTACTTTGTCCACCTTGAACAAACTCCATGGTATTGTCCGTGATATTAATCTTAGTCACATCTGTCTGATAGCCTTTTTGATAGTAGGCCTTGTACTCATCTTTGGTCATCTTGCCAGTCAACTTAGCCTTGTAGTCAAAGACTTGGTCAAAAGTTCCATCCTCAAGGAAAGGATAAACTGATTGCCAGTTTCCTGCATAGTCACTCAAGGCGCGGTCCTTGACATCTGCGTCCTCAAAGTAACCGTTGTGAACTGTCTTGGTGTTTTCTTCCTTCTCTGGCTCAATTTCCGGTCCTTCTTGATCTGTTGTCTGCTTGAGAGCCTTGAGGTTTTTCTCCATGATAGAGATATAGTCCTCACCAGCCTTGGTTGCTTCTTCTGTCAGACTTTCTAGCGGATTGAGCACATCTAGTTTGACACCCGTTTCTTTGGAAAGGGTATTGGCAAGGGCTTGAGAGGCATTCTCTTCAAAGTAGATATAAGAAATTTTGTTTTTCTTGATATACTCTGTCAACTCTGCTAAACGAGCTGCTGATGGTTCTGCGTCTGGTGAAAGACCTGAGATTGATACTTGCTTGAGACCGTAGTCCAAAGCCAAGTATCGGAAGGCTGCGTGCTGGGTCACGAAACTTTTTTGTTTGGCTTGAGACAAGCCATCTGTATAGGACTTGTCCAAGGCTTGTAACTTTTCAATATAGGCAGCGGCATTCTTCTCAAAGGTATCCTTTTTATCAGGATAATCTGCTGATAAGCTGTCACGAATATGCTCTACCAGTTTGATAGCACGTGCTGGTGAGAGCCATACATGGGGATCGTAGTCATGATGGTGACCTTCATCACCGTGATCATGACCTTCCTCTTCTTCCTCAGCTCCTGGTAAGAGCAGCATATTGCCTGTCGCCTTGATAGTCTTGACTTTTTTCTTATCCAAAGACTCTAGCAATTTGGGAACCCAGGTCTCCATGTTTTCATTGTCATAGACAAAGGTATCTGCATCTTGGATTTTGGCAACTGCCTTGGCGGATGGTTCATAGTCGTGAGGTTCTGTCCCAGCACCGATTAGGAGTTCTACATTTGCGGTATCTCCCGCGACTTGCTTGGTAAATTCGTAGACAGGGTAAAAGGTTGTCACGATATTTAATTTCCCATCTGCTTGTTTTTGATTGGAACAAGCCACTAAGAATACTGTCACAAGACTTGCCAAAAGGAAGGTCAGTTTTTTCATTTTCGTCTCCTATTTGATATAACGCTTGAGTAGACTGACTACTAAAAAGACAACTACAAAGATAATGGTGATACTTGCGCTAGCAGGAGTCTCCGCATAATAGGAGATGTAAAGCCCCGCTACCATTCCAAAAAAGCCAATCGCACTAGCCAGTAACATAACAGATTTAAAGTTTTTCCCCAGACGAAGGGCAATACTAGCTGGCAAGACCATAATGGTTGACACTAACAAAGCTCCTGCAGCTGGAATCATGAGGGCAATGGCCACCCCTGTCACCATGTTAAAAAGAATAGACATGGTACGAACTGGAAGTCCATCTACAAAGGCCGTATCCTCATCAAAGGTCAGGATGTACATAGGACGTAAGAACAAGAAAGTCAAGAGCAAAACGACTGCAGCAATGACAAAGAGGAATATCACCTGCTCCTGGCTAATGGTCACAATCGAACCAAAGAGATATTGATCCAGACTCATGGAACTCGAACTTTTCCCCTTACTCATCACGATAAGGGAGACTGCAAGCCCTGTCGACATGAGGATGGCAGTCCCGATTTCCATAAAGTTCTTGTAAACCGTACGGAGATACTCCAGAAAGACCGCAGCTATCAAGACAATGACAATGGTCGAAATAGTTGGAGAAATCCCCAAAACCAGACCAAAGGCAACCCCTGACAAGGAAACGTGACTGAGAGTATCACTCATGAGACTCTGACGACGTAAGATAAGGAAGGTCCCAAGAACTGGTGAAAAGAGACTCATGGCAATGACAGCCAAGAAGGCCCGCTGCATGAAGTCATATGATAACAAACTAAGCATGGTCCACCTCCTGGTCACTCTCGTGAACGTTAAAACAACGCCATGGCGAGTCTTGGTTACGCACTAGATGGATATTGCGGTCTGCATAGGCCTTGACCTCCTCTGGATCATGCGTAATCATCAAAACGGCCTTACCATGATGGTGAGCACTGTGGTGCATGAGTTCGTAAAATTCATTTTTGCTCCCTGCATCCATCCCTGTCGTCGGCTCATCCAAGACAAAGATATCTGGGTCAGAAGCAAACATCCGTGCAATAACCGCCCGTTGCTTTTGCCCACCAGAGAGGGAACCAATCCGTTTATTACGGTGTTCCCACATACCAACTGAGTCTAGACTGGCCTTGATATGCTCCTCATCATGGGCGTTCAAACGACGAAACCAGCCCTTTCGCGGATAGCGACCCGACTTGACAAATTCATAAACTGTACTTGGAAAGCCAGCATTAAAACTGGCAATTTGCTGGGGAAGATAGGCTATCCTAAGCTTTTTCCCATGAGTATTTGTCTTTGAGATGGTTACCTTACCAAATCTTGGCTGCAAGATGCCTAGGCTCGCCTTGATAAGCGTTGTCTTGGCAGCTCCATTTTCACCAGTCAGGGTGACAAACTCCCCGCTATCAACACTGTAGTTGATGTGCTCGAGGACAGGCTCTTTGTCATAATAGAAAGACAAGTCCTCTACTGTAATATACCGCATTATTTAATTTCTCCTACTAAAGCAGTTAAAAACCGCTGGATAACTTCTTGTTCATTTGGAGTAAACTGACTTGCTACTTGTTCATAGGCTAAGAGCGTGTGTTCATGATGATGGTGGTGTTCCTCTGCCACTGGTCGAGCTAGTTCTGTCAGTTGATAAAAAATCACACGCGCATCCTTTGGATCTCTGGATGTCTCTAACATGCCCTCTTTAACCAAAGACTTGATAGCCTTGGTCACTGCTGCCTGACTGACATTGAGGCGACGAGCCAACTCCGAGTTGGTTAGGGATTCTTCTGACAGGAGCATGAGGATGTGTTCCTGAGTATTGGTCAAGGCTACGTCACTTGTGCAATGCCCAATCAGAATTTCATGCTGGTTCTCAGATCTCAAGATCACCTCGTTTAAAAAATTGTCGATTTCCTGTGCAAGCTGTCTCATGTGTTACTCCTTCCCAAGCTATCTTTTCGTAAAAAACATAGATAGCCACCGATTCTTTACTGGTTAATTATATCATAAACCAAAAAAGAGTCAAGGGAAAAAGGCGTAAAAACGTTTCCCTAGACTCTTCTAGATGTGAAATTTAACCTATTTTAGCTTTGGTTTTCGGCTCGATAAGATACCTGCCAGACCAGCTACCATTCCCATCAAGAGCAAGAAGATGGATTGTTCACTTCCTGTATTTGGGAGAGCTTTTTCTGAGACAACCGCCTTCTTGCTAAATTGACCTGCCACCTCATAAGTCAATGGCACATTTGTAGTCGCATCGTTAGCAGCCGCATTCGTTTGAGGCGTTTCTACTGGTAGACTAAAGTTTTTAGAATCCACAGAAATCGTCCGTGAGTTCGGATTAATCTTTTCATACTGGGTCAAATCAGCGGTTTTCAGATACTCTTCAAAGGCAGCATCCATAGAAGGACCTTCTTCTCGCGCACCACCTAACATCGTGTAGCCATCACCACCTGCAGCTAAGAAATCATTAGTTGCAAGGTAGTAAGTTTTTGCGAGGTCCAGAAGATCATAACGACCAGTCGTGCGGTTTTTGACCTGGATGGCCAAGACACGTTTTCCTGATGGTAGGTTGGTATCATAGTAGACCTTCACACCTGAAACTTGCAAGAAGCCACCACTTGGTTCTAGCAATGGTTGTCCGTTCTCATCCAAGACCTTCTTGCCATCCTTATCGACCTGCAAGATAGATCCGAGTGATTTTTCAAACATATCCAAGACTTGTTGCCCCGTCACTTGGATTTGTGAGATGGTATTTCCAAAAGGAAGAACGGCAATGACATTTCCTTTAGTGATTGGTTTGCCTTTTGCAATAGTTTCACGCAAGCCACCACCATTTGTCACAGCGATGTCAGTCGGATGGCTAAATCCTGTCTGTCCATACTGATAGAGCGAGTCTGCCACGACGTTTCCGAGGTTGGTTTCACGGACCCGAACATTTTCACGATCACCGTTTAGTTCTACAGGGCTGTTTGAAACGACTTCAACAGCATTTTCAGCATCGTATTTTTGTTTAATGTCTTTGACTAGTTTTTCAACTGTTGGATTGGCTGGTAATTTTTTAGCATCAGCAGCCGGAATCTGAGTTGGATTGCCCAAAAGCTGACGTGATTTGTAGATAACCTTCCCAACATTATGAAGGTAACTTCCTGTTTGGTTATAGGTAACATTGTCGCCATAAGTTGTGGAAGCTACTGTATGAGAATGCCCATCAATAACTGTCACACGTTTGCCTTTGAGACGAGGATTTTTAGAGAGAGCTTCTGCCAAAGTTGAACCACGCCATTCTACTGGGGTTGTGGTATCCACACCCAAGTGAGCCAGCACAACATAGTGTTTGTAGTCCTTACCTTCTGCACGAGCCTTGGCTTGAACTTCTTCGATGACCTTATTGACTTCAGAGATTGGATCTGTAAAAGTTACCCCTTTGACATTTTTAGGGTGAGTTTTGGTTGCTGTTTCAGGTGTTGTCACGCCGATTACAACAAACTCATCACCTTCCACAGTCTTATCTTTATCAACGATTGTAGAAGCTTCAAAAAGACGAGCTCCATTGACATAGGTATTTGAGCTAAGTAATGGGAATTTCAAGATTTCCTTGTATTTCTTAGCTTCGTCTAAACCAAAGTCAAACTCATGGTTTCCTACTGCCATGGCATCATACTTCATCTGATTGAGAATTTCGGCGCGTGCTTCACCCTTTGTAGAGTTGGAAATCGGTAAACCTTGGAAGGCGTCTCCAGCATCTACGACGAGAGTCGTTTGATTTGATTTCGCGCGTTCCTGCTCGATGACAGTCGCTAGCTTGGCATCTCCAATAACTCCCTTTTCCTCTACGATACGACCGTGGACATCATTGGTGTGCAAGATAACGGTATCTTTTTCTTCGCTTTTAGGAGATTCAACAGGAGCTTCCTTTACTTCCGCCGATTCAGCACTTGTGGGAGTTGCCGCCTCAGTTGTTGGAGCTACAGGAGTTTCTGAAGTTGCTGAATTTGCTACAACTGCAGGGCTTTCTGCAGGGGCAGTTGCTTCTTCAGCATAGACTTGTCCAGCTAAGAAGGCTGGAGCTAACAGGGCTGTCGACAAGACAGGTAACAAAGAACGTTTGTTCATTTTAAAATCCCTTTCTTTTCTTCTTTTCTATTACATTATACGCTATTTCTGAAAAAATTTAAACTTTTGACCTATTTCTCTCTCAAATATTCGCTATTTAACAAAAAACCTGAACCAAAAAGTTCAAGTTTTTTCTTAATCTATTGAAAATCTTTGATTTTTCCATCATAGGTCGCCCAGTCCTTGCTGAAGAAGCGGTCATTCATTTTATAGTCTGGAGCTGGGGTCGGATCCGTTAAGAAGGGATTGACAACCTTATCAAAAGCTAGCCAACCCAACCAACCAATGTGAATCGTATCCTTGACAAAGTAGGGATCTCCACCTTTTTTAGAAAAGTCAGCAATGTTGGTGAAACCTTGACTTTCTAACTGGTAACGAATTTTTTCAACAGCATGTTGGTACATTTCCTCGCTGAGCCCTGTATGGGTCATCCATCTTTTATTGACAGGCTGGATCACAAAAAGGACATTGACCTTTGATTTGGCAAATTGATTGAGAACCAACTGCAAATCATTGTATTCAGACGACTTGAGGAAATTGTAATTTTTTTGATAGCCCTTATACTTCTCGAGGTAGTCTTTCACCTGAGTCTTATAAAATTGATTTTCAATTCCCATATCGTTATTATTGGTATTGGCTTCTGCATCCTTTCGAGCAATTTTTTCTAACTCTTCATAAGAAAATTGATCCGGAAGATCTTTTAAATAGTTCTCCACATGTTCCTTGTACTTGAGTTTTCCTCGAATGGAAAATTGTCCAAATAGCGAAGCCTGACGCTCATTAAAACGTGCAAAAGCCTTGATAATAGCATGGTCGATCTCTGATAATTCCTCACCCTTTGACAGCTTCTCAACGATACCCTTCATAGAGACTCCTGGATTTTGCTTTAAGAGACGTTTAGCCGCATGTTTGGCTGCAATCTCTCCCGATTGATTTTCTAGAAAGGCTGTCAACTGATCGTTGTTAAAGTAGTTTTGGAAGAAGGCTGGCTCATAGTCCTCCTCTGTAAACCACTGAGGGGAAATGACAAATACTGCCTGTTTTTCCTCGATTTCTGGTAAGATTTGCTGCATACCGAAATACTGGTTAAGCGAGGCCGCTCCTGCTTGTCCCAAAAAATAGGGCCGGTAGGGGCGACTATATTTCTCCGCCAAGACCGCAGGATGCATGCTATCAAAACGAATCCACTCACTTGAGCCAAAAAAGGGAATAAAGCGCATATTGGGTTCCGTAAGGGCTCTCACTTTTTGGCTTCTCTCTTTAAAGCTCTCCGAACTAATCGCTGCTGCAGAATATTTTTCTTCCATCAAATTATGACTCGGATTGTTTGGATAGAAAAAGATCAGTAAGAAAACAAGAAAACTAGCAAGAAGCAGAGGGCCAAAGATTAACCACAAACGCTTAAGCATTCTGCAACTCCCTAATGCCTGCTACGATTTTATTGGCTGTATTCCAGTCCTCGCGACCGAACTCCGTCACTGGGACACGAATGTCAAAACGATTTTCAATCTCAACAATCAATTCAACCGTTCCCATGCTATCCAAGACGCCTGCATCAAAGAGGTCCTCATCCATCATGTCAGAAACATCTTCCATAAACAACTCATCAATAATTTCGATAACTTCTGATTTGATATCCATATTTTATTTCCTTTTATTTTTTAAACCACAAATCATTCAAGAATCCAGAAAAGATCAAGAATGAAAACATGACGACATGGAAGGTGACAACCATGCCAAGCAACTGAATCCAGCGATTCTCAGGTAAAGCAGCCTTCCCAGCTTTTTTGCGTTCTTTATTGAGTGCTTTTTTCTTGCGAACCCAAGCGTCATTGATGACCAGTCCAATCCCATGAAAGAGTCCGTAGGCGATGTAGTACCAGGTCACTCCGTGCCAAAATCCCATAATCAGCATATTTACAATATAGGCAACACTTGAAGTCACATTGCGATTCTTAAAGACCTTCTTTCTAGTCAAGACCATCACCATTCGCATAAAGACAAAGTCACGGAACCAGAAAGACAGACTCATATGCCAACGATTCCAAAACTCCTTTAAATCCCTTGATAAAAAAGGCTTGTTAAAGTTAATCGGACTACGAATCCCCATCAAGTTTGAAATGGCTAAGGCAAACATAGAATAGCCAGCAAAGTCAAAGAACAATTCCAAACCAAAGGTATACATGACTGCTAGGGCATAATGGTTAAAGAAGCCACCAGTCTGCAGGGCCAAATTTTTCAGTGGAGGCAATAATGTCTCTCCTAAAATGTGAGCCAAGATAAACTTATATAGAAAGCCAAGCATGATATACTTGACAGCCTCTTCCAGCATATCCATCAACTCATCCCGCTCAGGAATAGTCTGATAATTTTCATTGAAGCGTTTAAAACGATCAATGGGACCACTTGAGAAGGTCGGCATAAAGAGAAGAAAACGGATAAATTCCCACAAGGTGAAATCCTTAATCACCCCATCTCTCAGCTCGATGATCATCCCAACAGAACGAAAAGTCAAGTATGAGATTCCCAAAAAGCCAAGCAAGGACTGGGGAGCATGAATAGCAGGAGCTACTTTCACAAAGATAATCGGCAATAAAGATAAAAAGCTAACCAGATAAAAGACCCACTGGCTATCCCGCTTTTTTCTGTATCTTTTGTAGAAAAAAACAAGTAGCAATTGCCAAACGATATAAAGAAGGAGAGCACTGATTTGATCCGTCTTCCCACCTACCAACATGGCTAGGATAAAGAAAAGACTAACCAGTACCTCATACAAGGCAAAACGTTTCTTGAAAAAGAGGCCGATAAAGATGGGCAAGGTGGCACCGATGATATATAGAAAATACTGTGGATTCCCATAAGGTTCCAAATGAGGAAAATGTTTGAAAAATTCCATCATCGGCTGTTTACCTCGTTAATCAAGCCCTTGATGTCAATCTTACCATTAGGAGTCAGCGGTAAGCTGTCTCGGTATAGGAATTTAGACGGCATCATATAGGACATCATGATATCAGCCAAGTCTTCCTTGATAGCCTTGGTTATATCAATATCCCGTTCAAATTGCTGACGGATACCATCCTTTAGGATAACATAGGCCAGTAAATTCTGTACCTTATGGTCCTTGTTATAACGTGGGACAGCAACAGCCGACTCGATATAGCGAGACTTGTTGAGGTTTTGCGAGACATCTTCAAGCTCAATACGATAACCATTAAACTTAATCTGGAAGTCCATCCGTCCACCGTAGAGAAGCAAGCCCTCATCTGTCATGGTTCCTACATCTCCTGTGTGGTAAGCTGGAAGACCTTCGAACTCAAAAAAGGCTTCTGCTGTTTTTTCAGGATTGTTCATATAGCCTTTTGAAACAGCTGGTCCAGAAATGATGATTTCTCCCTGTTCACCATTGGGAACTTTATTGCCATCCTCGTCAATGATAAAGGTCGGAGAATCCGCCTTGGTATAGCCGATTGGTAGACGTTTGAGAGTCGCCAACATCTCATCTGTCACGGCAACTGCTGATAGGGCTACTGTCGCTTCTGTTGGACCGTAGGCATTGATGATACGAGCATGCGGGAAACGCTCACGCAGTTTTCGAGCTGTTTTGACCGTCAATTCTTCACCATCAAAGTAGAAATGCGTGATTTCAGGCATTTTCTCGCTATTAAAGTCTTCTGACAACATGGCCATATCTGCAAAGGAAGGCGTCGAAGTCCAGATAGCGATGGGCAAGGAAAAGATGGTCGCAAAGAGTTGCTTAAAGTCCTGTGTGATGGCAGACGGTAGAGCAAAGAGTGTTCCACCTAGTGCCAAGGTTGGCGCCCAGTACATGACAGATAGATCAAAAGAATAAGGCGGCTGGGCCAGCATTTGTGGACGACTTGGCGTCGCAAATTCCTTGTCTGTAATCATCCAGTTGGTAAAGCTGAGGAGATTGTCATGGGAAATCTGCACTCCTTTTGGCTTACCAGTCGTCCCAGATGTAAAGATGATGTAGTAGTTGTCATCTCCTTTTACTGGATGCGTGATGGTATAGCTGGAACGTCGAGAAAAGGCTTCATGGACCTGCTCTAAATTCAGTGTTGGTATACTTGTCTGCTCTAATGGAAAATCTGAGATAGCAATAATCAAGCTCGGTTCTGCTACTTCTACGATAGCAGCTACCCGTTCTAAGGCTGAATGGCTATCGATGGGAATATAGGCATGACCTGACTTGGTCAGGGCCACAAAGGTAGCCAACATCTCATACTCCTGTCCGCCATAGACGACAACAGGAGATTTTTCTGGCAAATTCAACTGATCAATGGCTGCAGCCAAACTATCCGAATCAACCTTCAAATCTCCATAAGTATGCTCTCGCCCCAAAACGTTGTAAACAGGATAACTAGCTTGTGTCTGAGCAAAGTGCTCAATCGTTTCAATCATATCAACTATGGGTTTATTTGACACAATAGATTTTCTCCTTTGAGTTAAAATTCGTTATAGATAAAGCCACCTTGTCCCTGTCCAAGGTAACTAAAAAAATATAGCAAGCCTAGTAAAATAACAAAATACAGGAATGTTTGAGCCCAAAAAATATAAAATGTTCTCTTTTTTTTCATATTCGACTTCTTTTCTGTAAACTTTCAGGAATATTGTGCAAATAAGCACTTACTATCTTATCTTTTTACCATTTTACCACTTTATGATGCTAATTTTCAACTGTTTACCGTCACTTAAAAGTTGGTTTTAGCTTATTTTAAGACAAGTTAAGATATTAATGTTTTGGCCATCAAAAAAGAGCCTGAGATTTCCATCTCAAACTCTGTTGCAAAAAGCTCTTTTATCTTAGAAAAGTGAAAATACGAGAACTGCTAGGGCCGCTCCGAGGATAGGTCCTACAACAGGAATCCAAGCATAAGACCAGTCCCCGTCTCCCTTGTTTGGAATTGGCAAGATGCTGTGCATGATACGAGGTCCTAGGTCACGAGCTGGGTTCAAGGCACAACCCGTTGTCCCACCTAGTGAAAGACCGATACCGACAATCAAGGTCCCCACTGCAAAGGTCCCTAATCCTGCTTGAAGGTCATAGAGCCCCAAGGCAAAGATTGTCAAGAGCAAAACAAAGGTTCCAAGGATTTCGCTAACCAAGTTGGATACTGTGTTCTTGATTGCTGGTCCAGTGCTGAAAGTTGCTAGGATATTGCCTGCATTTTCTTCTGCCTCATAATGCGGTTTGAATTGCAACCAAACCAAAATCTGAGCCACCATCGCTCCTGCGAATTGGGCTAGGATATAAGGGAAAACAGAAGCCCAAGAGAGCGTTCCTTTTAAGGCCATCGCAAACGTCACAGCTGGATTTAGGTGGGCTGGGCTGAGCGTGCCAGATACAAAGGCCGCAACGGCTACAGCAATTCCCCAGCCCATAGTAATCACAATCCATCCTGAATTGTTACTCTTGGTTTTGGGAAGAACCACACCTGCAACAACACCATTTCCTAGGAGGATCAGGATTAAGGTCCCCAAAAATTCTCCAAATAATTCTTTCATCATATCTTTGTCTCCATTTAAAAGAAGGGGCGGGCGGCAAGGAATGCTGCCCTCCACCTCTTTTCCTTTTTTAATTTTTTAGTTCTGCCAAATCGTTTTGAGCAAGAGCTGCTTCAACATCCGCACGGTAGGCTGCTTTTTCTTCTTCGGTCCAATCATAGAATCGTCCCATTTCATCCAGAACTGGCTCAACGATGCTATCTAAACTATCACGCATAAAGAGCATGTGGTTAGTACGACGAAGGAGGAAGTCAACTGGGCTCAGAGCCAACTCGTTGCGCATTGCATAGTGAAGGGACAAGGTATCTGCCAAGCTGAGTCCTGGCGCTTGTTCCAAGCTATGAGCAAGGGCAAAGACCTTCGGTGCATTTGAACCATAGAGGTTTGCGAGATACTGTGCTTCCTTGCTATCCAAACCACGTGAAACTCCAAGTTGAGCAAAGGCTTCGATTTCTGAGTCCACATTTGCTGGGTTCAATTCTCCACCTGAAACAGGGTAAGTCTTAGAATTGATGAGTTTAAAGCTACGGTCAAATTCTGCTTTAAGGATATCAACCACGCGCTCCATAGCCCCTTCAGCCATCTTACGATAGTCTGTGATTTTACCACCAGCAAGGGTCAAAAGGCCGTTATCATCACGGTCCAAGCTCGAACCACGTGAAACTGCAGATGGATCCAAATGTTTCTCAGATGTGCTGCTTTCAAGCTTGCTGACAGCAGATTCAACATCTTCACGCGTTTTTTCTTTCGAGAGATAAGCTTCGACAGTCGCAATCAAGCTATTGAAGCTTTCGTCGCTAATGGTTCCGTTATTTCCGCCATTGTAGTCAGAGGCACTGTTGCCAGCAATCAATGGACGAAGACCAGCCCAGCTACTTTCGATATCATCAATGGTAATGTTTGCTTCTGGGAAGCGGTTGTTGACAATACCAAGTAGATAATCTACATCTTCCTGCGTCACTTTTGGATGTTCCAAATCGCTTGTGTAGTCTGTATCCGTTGTACCAAAGTAAGTCTTGTTTTCACGTGGGAGAACAAAGACCATACGACCATCTCCCAAACCTGTGTCAAAGTAAACCGGCTGTGAAACCTTGATCTTACTTGAATCCACTACCAAGTGAACTCCCTTAGTTGGACGCATTTGTGAGAATTGGGTTCCCTTATTAGACAAATTACGTACCTTGTCGCTCCAAGGACCTGTCGTGTTGATAACCAGACGAGCCTTGATTTCAAAGACTTGGTCTGTCAACAAATCACGAGCTACGACGCCTGTAATCTTGCCGCTTTCGTCAAAGAGGAAGCCTTCTGCCTTAACGTGGTTGGCAATGAGAGCACCGTCTTGGTTGGCACGTTTGATGTTTTCAATCACGAGACGCGCATCGTTGTTACGGAAGTCAAGGTAAACCCCACCTCCTACCAAACCTTCTTTCTTCAAGTTTGGCTGGCGTTCCAAGACTTCTTCCTTGCTCAAGACCTTGTTAGCAGCTGGCGTATTGTTAACACCTGCCAAAAGGTCGTACAAGTCCATGGCTACTTTGAGACGGAAGAGGCTAAAGGTCGCTCCATCTTCATCGTAAACTGGCAAGAGCATTGGATCTGGTTTTGGAATATGTGGAGCGATTTGTTGAACCACTGCACGTTCAGAAACTGTATCTGATACCACTTCCACGTCGAATTGTTTGAGGTAACGCAGACCTCCGTGGACCAATTTTGTTGATCGGCTGGATGTTCCTTCTGCGAAGTCCTGCATTTCAATCAAACCAGTGTCAAGACCACTGGCTGCTGCCTGCAAAGCTACACCAGCTCCTGTAATCCCTCCACCAATAATCAAGAGATCCAAGGTACGGTCCTGCATTTTTTTAATTGACAATTCACGTGTTTTCTTTGAAAATTCCATATTTACACACTTTCTAACTGAGTCGTTTCATTCTTAAACTGATCATTGCATCAAGAAACAGTATTAGTCATCGATTTCCGCAAAGACTTGCGTTGCTTTCACAGCCTTCTTCCAGCCCTTATAAAGTTGTTCCTTACGAGATTCGTTCATGGATGGCTCAAAGAGTTCTCCTGTCTCGTTCAAGAGTTTCAACTCATCCAAGTCCTTCCAATAACCCACTGACAATCCTGCCAGGAAGGCTGCACCTAGGGCAGTTGTTTCCAAGTTTTTAGCGCGTGCGATATCAATTCCCAAGATGTCAGCCTGGAACTGCATGAGGAAGTTGTTCATGGCTGCACCACCATCTACCTTCAAGACTTGGATAGCTGTCTGCGCATCCACTTGCATGGTGTCAATGATGTCACGTACTTGATAAGCGATAGATTGCAAAGTCGCCTTGATAAAGTCTTCTTTAGTTGTTCCACGAGTTAAGCCAAAGACCGAACCACGAGCGTTTTGGTTCCAGTATGGTGCCCCTAGACCTGTAAAGGCAGGTACGACATAGACTTCGTCATTGTTGTGAGAATTAAGAGCATATTTTTCAGACTCTGGTGAGTTTTCTACCATGCGAAGACCGTCACGAAGCCATTGAATGGCACTTCCTGCGATGAAGATAGAACCTTCCAAAGCATAGTAAACCTTGCCGTTAATACCATAACCAATCGTTGTCAAGAGGTTGTTTTCAGACAGCTGCATCTCTTCACCAGTGTTCATGATGATGAAAGAACCCGTTCCATAAGTATTCTTGACCATACCAGGCTCAAAAGCTAACTGTCCAAAGAGAGCCGCCTGCTGGTCACCAGCCATACCAGAGATTGGTACTTCTCCACCGTAGAAATGGAATGGAGCTGTCTTGCCGTAGATTTCAGAGTTAGAACGAACTTCTGGGAGCATAGCCTTAGGAATATTGAGGATTTCCAAAATCTCATCATCCCATTTAAGATCCTTGATGTTATAGAGCATGGTACGGGCTGCGTTTGAGTAGTCCGTCACGTGAGCCGCACCGTCAGTCAATTTCCAAACCAACCAAGTATCGATAGTACCAAAGAGCAATTCTCCTTTTTCTGCTCGCTCTTGAGCGCCTTCTACATGGTCCAATATCCAACGAACCTTGGTCGCTGAGAAATAAGCGTCAATGATCAAACCAGTCTTTTCATGGAATTTTTCCACATAACCTTGGCTTTTTAGTTGCTCAGCCAGAGGAGCTGTCTGGCGTGATTGCCAAACGATAGCATTATAGATAGGGAGGCCTGTTTTCTTATCCCAGACGACAGTTGTTTCGCGCTGGTTGGTAATCCCGATTGCTTCGATTTGACTTGGTTTCACACCACTTTCGATGAAAGCACCCGCGATAACTGACTGAACAGAGTTCCAAATTTCATTGGCATTGTGCTCTACCCAACCTGCTTGAGGGAAAATCTGAGTGAACTCTTTTTGGCTAGAGCTGACCTTTTCTCCTTTTTTGTTAAAAATGATGGCACGAGAACTAGTAGTTCCTTGGTCAATAGCCATGATGTATTTTTCTTGTGACATGTGCTGTCCTCCTGATAAAATCTTGAGGGGGTTCCTCTTTACAGTAACTAGTATACAAAATAAAGCGCTTTCTTGTTTATCAATTTTTTTAAAATTTTAAAAAAATATGAGGAGATTGTGCGAATTTCACAAAAAAGACCTGAAAATTCAGGTCTTTTAGGCAAATAGCATCTGACGAATCGTAGCTAAATCTTCGATGTCCAAATCATTTTTCAAATAGTAGACGGGTGTTTGTTCTTTCTTATGGATAGGGTTGTTAGTAATCAACAAATCATAATGTCGACTGGGGTCATAGGCTTCAATAGTAATGAAACGATTGTATTCCAAATACCGTTTCAAAATGGCAGCCATCCTAGAAAAGACAAGGAAACCAGATGTCAAATCCAGACCAATTCGCATATGTTGGCCACCATTTTCTGCCATATACTCCATCAACTGAAGCCATTCCCAGAGGATTTTCTTATCAAGATCCGTCCCCTGATGAAAGGCTGGCAAGGAGGCGAAAATTTTCTGAGCAATATCTCGAAAGTCATGCTCCATCAGCAAATAAGGGTGCCGATGCTCTATCTGATACTTGTAGCGATCTTGCAAGATATAGCCTTTGTAGAGATAAACTTGACCACAAAGCTGACTGAGTTCATAGGTGACATGGTCCTCTGTATAGTCCCCCAGCAACTCCTCCTTCTTCATTTCTTGAATCAATTGCGTCAACAAATCGGCTAATTGCCCTCCGAAACCAAGGATGTACTCCATGGTATGAAGGGGCAAAATGCGATGAGACAAGAGGAAAGAGAAGAAAATCATCATCTCCCCATCCTCAGTTCCTAGAGGAATGTGCTGCCCACCAAAAAAAGAAGAAGCCTTGCCAAGTAGACGAAGGTAGAAAATATTGTCAAAATACCCTCGCATTTTTTCTTCTATGACTTGAAATTGACAGGCGTTAACCCGAAGGCGCTGTTGACTGATATGATTCCAGAGAACCAAGTCTAATTTCTGACCCGAAGACAAGCTGGCACCGCAGATTTCTTCTAAGGTAGCAATATCCTGCTTTCTCTCCGCTTTCTGCATATGACTTTCCCACTCCTGACTGGACCAGACCTTGCGGAAAAGACAGAAATAAAAGTAACGAATCTGATGCTCCGGACCTCGCCAACGGCCATTTTGGATGGATAAGTCAAACTCTGACAAAATATGATTCAAGCTAGATAAATGGCGACCAAGCGTGGCCTCGCTAATCATCAATTCTTGAGCCAGTTGATGGGCTAGGAACTGTTGGTGATAGAGAAGGTAAACCAAAATTTGGTACTTAATGGCATTGTCTAAAAACAAGCTCCGAATCTCTCTCCCCTTTGTGGCAGTACCGACAGACAGACGCAGGCTTTCATCATCCAAGTGGATGGTCAGCTCTAACCCTCTTTCCAAGGCATTTTCGTTAATCAGAGAGATGTACTTGGTTAGAGTCGCCTTTGAAAAGCCTGTTTCTTCCATGGCTTCCTTGACGGTTGTCTGCGAATCTTGTAACAGAAAGGAAAGGACTAAAAATTGACCAGATTCGGCTTTTTCCATCAAATCACCTAAATACATTTGTTACCCCTTTCATTTTCTCCTTCAAGAATAGCATAAATCTTTCAAATGCGGAAATAATCTGTTTCTCATTTTATTTTAAAGCCGATTTCCTCGTCCTTATTCCTCAGAAACAGCAAACACACGGCTCCCCCTTTGGGCATTTTTATGCTAAAATAGTAGCTATGGATAAAATTATTAAAACTATATCAGAAAGCGGAGCCTTTCGTGCTTTTGTCCTTGACAGCACAGAAACCGTCCGCACTGCTCAAGAAAAACATCAAACTCAAGCCAGTTCAACCGTCGCACTTGGTCGTGCCCTTATCGCTAGCCAAATTCTCGCAGCCAATGAAAAAGGAAATACCAAGATTACTGTAAAAGTTCTTGGAACGAGCTCTCTCGGTGCCATCATCACGGTCGCAGATACCAAGGGAAATGTCAAAGGCTACGTTCAAAATCCAGGTGTTGACATCAAAAAGACCGCAACAGGTGAAGTCCTAGTCGGACCTTTTGTCGGAAACGGTCAATTTCTCGTTATCACAGACTATGGCACTGGTAATCCTTATAACTCTATGACTCCCCTCATCTCTGGAGAAATCGGTGAAGACTTGGCCTACTACCTGACCGAAAGCCAACAAACTCCTTCAGCAGTCGGCCTCAATGTGCTTTTAGACAAAGACGACAAGGTCGAAGTTGCCGGTGGTTTTCTTCTCCAAGTATTGCCAGGGGCCAAGGAAGAAGAGATTGCTCGCTTTGAAAAACGCATCCAAGAAATGCCAGCCATCTCAACTCTTCTGGAAAGCGATGACCATATCGAAGCCCTTCTCAAGGCCATCTATGGTGACGAATCCTACAAACGCCTATCTGAAGAAGAAATTCGTTTCCAATGTGACTGCAGCAAAGACCGTTTTATGAACGCTCTTGCCAGCCTTCCAACTTCAGACCTAGAAGAAATGAAAGAGGAAGACCACGGTGCAGAAATCACTTGTCAATTCTGCCAAACTACTTATAACTTTGATGAAAACGACCTGGAGGAACTCATTCGTGACAAATCTTAATACACCTTTTATGATTGGCAATGTTGAGATTCCCAATCGTACTGTTTTAGCACCCATGGCTGGCGTGACCAACTCAGCCTTTCGTACCATCGCAAAAGAGCTCGGAGCTGGACTCGTTGTTATGGAAATGGTCTCTGACAAGGGAATCCAATACAACAACGAAAAAACTCTTCATATGCTTCATATCGACGAAGGCGAAAACCCAGTTTCTATCCAACTCTTTGGTAGCGACGAAGATAGTCTCGCACGCGCAGCAGAATTTATCCAAGAAAACACCAAGACCGATATCGTTGATATCAACATGGGTTGCCCAGTTAACAAAATCGTGAAGAACGAAGCCGGCGCTATGTGGCTCAAGGACCCAGACAAGATCTACTCTATTATCAACAAGGTCCAATCTGTCCTTGATATCCCCCTCACTGTCAAAATGCGCACTGGCTGGTCTGATCCATCCCTAGCCGTGGAGAATGCTCTCGCAGCTGAGGCTGCTGGTGTCTCTGCCCTCGCCATGCACGGCCGTACCCGCGAACAAATGTATACTGGCCACGCTGACCTTGAGACCTTGCACGACGTAGCCCAAGCCCTGACAAAGATTCCATTTATCGCCAACGGTGACATCCGTACGGTTCAAGAAGCCAAACAACGTATCGAAGAAGTCGGAGCTGACGCTGTTATGATTGGTCGCGCAGCCATGGGAAATCCCTACCTCTTCAACCAGATCAATCACTACTTTGAAACAGGAGAAATTCTCCCTGACTTGACGTTTGAGGACAAGATGAAAATTGCTTACGAACATTTGAAACGCTTGATTAATCTCAAAGGAGAAAACGTTGCCGTTCGTGAATTCCGTGGACTCGCTCCTCACTACCTTCGGGGAACATCTGGTGCAGCCAAACTTCGTGGAGCCATTTCCCAAGCAAGCACTCTGGCTGAGATTGAAGCTCTATTGCAATTAGATAAAGCTTAATACACAAAAAACCGTAACTCACTTGAAGTTTACGGTTTTTTTATCCTAGGAAATCCTAGATACTATTATTGAATCAAGGCAACACTCGAAACTTTACCATCCGCACCTGTTGTAATTTGGATGATTTTTCCTCCACCGATTTTGGCATTATACTTACCATCATCAAGAGTGTAAGAGTAGCCTCTGATAGAATAGTTTTCTTTCTTTCCATCTGCAGTTTCTACTGTGAATTGCCCCCCTGATGAAACCGTAATAGTTTCGCCATTCGCTCCCTTCCAGTTGCCTGCTGCAGCTGAGAAGTCACCATCCACCATGGTTAAAACTCCCTTGTAGCGTTTGTTGTGTTCTGCTTGCTTGTCTTGAAGTTTGCGGTCAGTTGTTGGATCATAGCTTGACTGGTTAGACTGGGCTTGAGAACCTTGCTGAGTTGACGGAGCCTGAGAAGGGGCTGGTTGACTAGGAGTTGCTTGTTCCTGTCTTGATTCAGGTGCTGGTTTCGCTTGTGACTGATCTGCCGTTGTAGAAGACTGACCAGAAGATGCCTGAGCCTTTTCAGATGAAGCTGAGCTTGAAGATTTTTGTGTCTTGCTTTCTTTGCTAGAAGAAGCTGCTTTGGAACTTGATGATTGACTTGTCTTGGCAGAGCTGCTGGTTTGAGTGGTTTCGTTTTTATTTCCACAAGCTCCCAGTAGCAAGGTAGAAGCCAATACAGTCGCTGCCATCAATTTGATATAGGTTTTCTTTTTCATTTTTCTACTCCTTTGTAACATTTTTGAAATGTTAAGAAATCTTTTTGTAATATAATTGTAACATTGGACTTTGAATCTGTCAACTATTTAGAGAAACTATTTTAAAAATTATTCTCTCTACTATCTCTATTCGTAATCGAAACGAAAAAATAGAAAAATTTCCTAGATTAGAGTCCTATTTTTTACATCACCTTTGTATAATCGCTTGCATTGTATTAGACAAAGGAATATAATAACATTGAAATAGAATATAGGAGGTATGCTCTTATGCTAAATAAGTATTACAAGTATCTTCCTTGGTTGATTTTGGGAGCTATTGGCTCTTATCAATCAGCCACTTACTATGCGCGAACTGCATTTGATGTCTTCTATCTGACGATAATCTTTATGATTGTCTATATCGCTTTGTTATTTTTACATGAGAACTATCTCAAGTATCGATACAAAGACTTCTTTACTCATATGTTGAGCAATCCTAAGAAAGATAGGCACACCTAAAAGCAATCGCAACAGCAAAACCATCTCATGATGGTACATAAAGAGGTCGGGAACTTTATCCCGACCTCACTTTTTATTTCAATCGATAGGTTTTTCTTGGTTTCTTTTTGGGCACTCGTTTGAGTCCGACTTCTTCTACATATTCGCCATATTTTACGAGAAAGTTATTGCTGACGATGGGGCGACCGGGGTTGATGAGATTGACCAGTTCAGTCCCTTCATAGACAGTGAACTCCTCCTCCAGCAGATAAAGGAAGGTCGGATTCCAGTCAAGTCTCCCTTGGATTCGTTTAATAGACTCTTGGATAATAGCATAATGGTCAAAGGCGAAGGCACTCTCCTCCAACTCTACTCCCTCTAAGAAGCACTTGCCCGTCTGAAAATCGACATCTACAAAAACCACATCCTTAGCATCATCTCCAGCCTGAACGAGGTCTAAGGCGCGGCTAGGCAAATAAACCAAGTGGGCAATGGTCACCGTCCAGCCCCGTGGATCACGACCAGGAGTAGATACGGTCATCAATTGCTCGATTTTTTCTAAAGGAAGATCGAGATTGACTTCTTCTCTCACCTCGCGCTGACAGGCATGCGCAGCATCCTCTCCCTTATCCATAAAGCCTCCAACCAGAGCCAAACAGTTTTGATAAGGGTGAGCCTTGCGACGGATCAGCAAGAGTTTGATCTTTCCTTCAACAAAGCAGTAGGCTACCATATCTACTGTCACACTTGGTTTTTCATATTGAGGGAGTTCCTGCTTGTAGTACCAATCCAAAAACTCCTCCTGACTGGCATGGATTTCATAATATTCTTTTTCCGTCATCCCTGCTGGAATCTTTATGTCTGCCATCTTATGCCTCCTTTCGAACTGCCTTGGTCCATTGGTACCATCCCACTAGACTGTTGAGTGTGTATACCCAGTACATCCCTTGGATGTGGATGTTTTCACCCCACCAGAGGTAGATACTAAAGAGATTGGTTGCAATCCAGAAAATCCATTGCTCGCGGTAAAGACGTGTCATCAAGAGCTGACCAACACCATTGGTCGCATCGGTAACACTATCACGGAAAGGGCGAGCGCTATTGATACTTTGGTAAGCCAAGCCCATACCAATCCAAATGATAGCAGTCAAGGCCAAGTACTTGAGCCAGTCAAGAACAGATAATTTCTTAGCTTCAAAGTGGGATTCTTCTGGTTTTCCTTGATCATTGATACGATTGGACAACCAAGCATAGAGACCAATCGGCTGCATGACAAAGAAGTAAACAGTCGTCAAAACTTCTCCATAAAAAGTCGCATTCATGGCCAAGATCAAGTAGATAGCCGAGTTAATGGCCCCAAAGAGATAATTGCTTGCACGCCCTTCTGCTACCAAGATAACACAGACAATCCCAGTCCAAGATGCAAACAAGCTCAACCAGTCATGGCTTTCTGTATTTTGCGTGAACTCTAAGATCAAGGGAACACTCGACAAGGCGATGAGATACAACCACTGGAAAAGGCTACGGCCGACAAAGAGATCTTTCCAGATCAGGCGCATAATTCCTGCAAAACCGATCTTACGGGCTTCTGCATGAACATTTTTAAAGTTTTCGATAAATTGTGTGATTTTTTTAGTTACTGTTTTCATAATTTTCTCCTAATCTGCTTGGTAAATGGTATCAATAGCCACTTTGGCTGCTTCATAATTTCCTAGGTAATCCTCCGCTAGATAAACTAAAGGAATGGTGGTTAAATATCGCTCTCTCATCTGGTCCAAATGCTGGGAAAAACTGTGACGAATATGGTCTTCTGCCATGGTCATATCCCTAAACCCGTCATTGACATAGGAACCGACAGGTTGCACGAAGAGAATCAAATCCCATTTTTCCTTAGCTAAGATCGAAACAAAGAGATTGTCAAAGGTTTCTCCTGATAAGTCCCCTTGATCCTCAGTCTCCATGTAATAGTCATAGTAGCCCTTGGTTACTAAGGAGTTGGTGTCAGCTATCACTAGGCCTCGATTGGTATTACTGTCAATTAACTTAGAGGTCTGGTCATACTGCCCTAAAAGGAGATAGTAGTAATCCTTTGGAGTCAATTCATCGTCGCGGACATTGTTTTTAATCTGGTACTCACGTGCATATTCC
Source organism: Streptococcus sp. Z556 (assembly GCF_053010225.1). Lineage (NCBI taxonomy): Bacteria > Bacillati > Bacillota > Bacilli > Lactobacillales > Streptococcaceae > Streptococcus > Streptococcus sp. Z556. Next base: position 4,004 of record NZ_JBRKNU010000003.1, on the reverse strand, counting down.
AGACTAACGGGCGCATCGTAATACCTTGCCAAATCCTTTGCCAGAGTGGTCTTCCCATTGCTAGCACTTCCCATAATCAACACTTTCTTAGTAAACTGACGGCGGAAGGGTTGAGCGATGTATTTCCAATATTTGCTTGGATTTTCTCGAATCATAGTCGCTGAGATTCCAAACTTTCTTTCTTGCAAGACAGTGCCAAATCCACGATTAGATAGCTCTTGCTGGTAGTCACGTTCTCCCACAAAAAAGATCAGTTCTTGCTGGGCTTCATCGTAGGAAATCTCCGATAGCATCTGGTCCAACCACTCCTGCCAGCCCATAGGGTAACGAGGAAGCTTGGTTTCATCTAACTTGCAGACAGAGGTCAACTCATCGTCACGAAAAGCCTCTCTGATATAGCGAAATCTTTTTTGAAGAGTTAAGCCTATCTGCTCCCCTCTGTCTCCCTCATAGCCTGAAACGACTACCCAAACCTGGTCACACTGACGCTTCGCTCGCTGGATTAAATCGATATGCCCCTGATGAAGAGGTGCAAAGGTCCCAAATACCACTGCTGTTTTCTTTTTCATAAATGTTTTACCTTTTTATAATTTTTGATATTTTTATTTTCTATGTTTTTATTATATACTATATTTTTGTTTTGTCAAGGGTTTTTTATTATTTTTTATAAAAAAGTGATAAAAAAGAATCAGGATTCCTCCTGATTCTCATTTTTTAAGCAATATCAAATTTCAATTGTCCAGCTTTAACTCCTATCTTGAGGGTCTTGCCTGCTACCAGTTCTCCCTTAAGGAGAAGTTCTGCTAGCTTGTCTTCCACTTCTGTTTGCAGGGTTCTGCGAAGTGGACGGGCTCCCATTTCTGGATTGTAACCGTGACTAGCTAGCAACTTCAGTGCCGAAGCTTGCAGTTTCAAGTCGATACCCTTCTCTGCCAGGCTAGCAATCAATGGTTTAACCATGATCTTGACAATTTCCTGCATATGTTCACTATCCAAGCTATGGAAGACCACCTTTTCATCAATACGGTTGATAAACTCTGGTCGATAAGCTTTTTTCAACTCTTCGAAGATTCGTTTTTCCATATTTTCCTGGTCAAAACGAATGTCCTTGGCCCCAAAGCCGACTGTCTTGTCATCACGAAGAGCCGTCGCACCAAGGTTTGACGTCATGATGATAATGGTATTTGAAAAGTCCACTTTGCGTCCCTTGCTATCTGTCAAGACACCGTCGTCCAGAACCTGCAAGAGAACATTAAAGATATCTGGGTGGGCCTTCTCTACCTCGTCAAAGAGGAGTACGGAGTATGGTTTGTTGCGAACCTTCTCGGTCAACTCCCCACCTTCTTCGTAGCCCACATAGCCCGGAGGAGCTCCATTGAGACGGCTGGCTGCGAATTTCTCCATATACTCACTCATATCAAAGCGGATAAGAGCTGATTCGTCATCAAAGAGAACTTCTGCCAAGGCCTTTGCCAATTCGGTCTTACCGACACCCGTTGGTCCTAGGAACATAAAGGAACCAATCGGACGCTTGTGACTGCGAATTCCTGACTGATTGCGGCGAATGGCACGGCTAATACTTGAAACAGCTTGATCTTGACCGATGACCCGTTTGTGCAGTTCCGCTTCCAAATTCAGGTACTTCTTGGCATCTGTTTGCGTCAGTTTTTGGACTGGGATCCCTGACAAGCGACTCAAGGTAGTCAAAATATCAGATTCTGTCACCAAGTCTTTATAGACAGGCAATTCTTGTTCTTTTGCGATTAGCTGGCCTGCTTGTTTCCACTTGCCATCCATCAAGGCCTTGTCAGCTGGACTCAAGTCGGATTCGTCCATTCTCACATGCTTGGATTTGTTTTGCACAGTTGCTGCTGCCTCATCCAAGAGGTCGATAGCAGAGTCTGGCAAGTGACGACTGGTCAGGTAACGATGTGCCATCTTAACAGCTGTTTCGACAGCTTCATCTGTGATTTTCACACGGTGGTGTTTCTCATAGGTAGCCTTCAAACCTTGCAAAATAGTCATGCTATCAGCTAGACTTGGCTCATCAATCGTCACTTTGGCAAAACGACGAGAAAGGGCAGCATCCTTTTCGATGTGTTTTTGGTATTCTTCCTGAGTAGTTGCACCAACCGTTCTCAAAGTTCCACGTGCCAAGGCTGGCTTCAAGATATTGGCCGCATCCAGAGTCGAGTCAATACCACTTCCAGAACCCATGATGGTGTGGAGTTCATCGATAAAGAGGATTACTTTGCCATCTTCCTCGATATCCTTGATGATATTGTTCATGCGCTCTTCAAAATCTCCACGGAAACGTGTCCCCGCAACAACATTCATCAAATCAAGCTCCAAAACGCGCATCTTGGCCATTTCCGCAGGTACATCCCCACTAGCAATACGCTGGGCAAGGCCAAGGGCCAGAGCTGTTTTCCCGACACCAGCATCTCCAACCAAGACAGGATTGTTCTTGGTCTTCCGACTTAAAATCTGAATCATACGTGAGATTTCCTTGTCACGACCGATAACTGGCTCTAACTTGCCAGAGCGCGCTTGCTCCGTCAGGTCATGCGTGTAGTCCTCTAGACCGCCACTTGGATTCTGAGGCATACCCATCATATTGGCCATGGAATTTTGCTTGTCTGCTACCGTGCGGTGGCGTTGACGCAAAGCCTTGAGGTCTTCACGAGTCCAGCCAGCACGTTCCTCTAAATTACGACGAAGAGCAGCAATTCTGACCTGATCTTTCTGGTCTTCATAAGAAAAACCTGCTCTCTCCAAGATGCGAGTCGCCAAGGCATTGCCATCATGCAAGATTGCATATAATACATGCTCTGTCCCTAGCACCTTAGCATGGACCACTGAGGCCACATACTCTGCTTCTGCAAAGAGAACCTCCAAACGATGGGAAAAGGGCAATTCTGTAAAGGTTTCGTCTTGGCTATAGTCCGTTTCAGTCAATTCCAAAGCAACCTCTTCTAAACGGTCCATTTCATAAGGATAATCATTTAGAGTCGCACCTGCCACACTGTAACTGTGATTGGACATGGCAATCAATAAATGCCAAGACTCTAGATATCGGGCTCCAAAATGGCCCGCAACCATGTAGGCACTTTCGATACATTCATTCAATGCTTTTGAATAGTTCATCTTACTTCTCTTTTCTATCTACCTCTTGTAATAGCTGTCGGAGCATATTGGCACGGACAACTGAGGATTCTTCCCCTAGGACACGATCTGTTGCTACTGAAGTCAGCAAGGTCATCTCCTGATTGGTCATCAAGTTCTGCTCCACCAAAAGCTGGAGAATATCCTCGTAAATCTCCTGACTAACTCGCTCACCAATCGAGTAAAGCAAATCGCGGAGCATCTCATGATGATTGGAAAACTCAATCCGTCCGATGCGAATGTAGCCTCCGCCACCACGCTTGCTCTCAACCAAGTAACCTCTGCTTTCAGTAAAACGTGTCTTGATGACATAGTTGATCTGACTTGGCACAACCTGAAAGGTATCCGCCAACTGACTCCGCTGCAATTCCACGATACCAGACTGGTCTAAAATTGCCTTGATATAGGCTTCGATATGATCTGATGTATTTTTAAATCTCATAGTAAATCAAACTCCTTCTTTGAACCTTGACTATCTTTGACTATTATACCGAAATTTTTGGTTTTTTGAAAGAAAAAGGGAACAAGTAGAAAAAATTATTATGAAATCCTGAACCTTAACCAATGCCATTAGACCGTTGATTTTTTCATAGCGTCTTGTAGAGCAATACAAACTAACAGTCTCAAAACAAAAAGCCCCTAGAAAACGAATTTTCTAGAGACTTTCTCTATCAGGTTTAAGAGAGAAGGAATATTCTCACTTACCAAGTTTCATGTTTCTTCTACAAAAGCTTCAGCTTTACGTTTTACGAAGAATACCAATCCACTCAATGCCAAGACTACAAATCCAATTGCTGAGAAGATAGATGTTGCTTCACCTGTTTTTGGAAGTTCAGCTT